>JBNKOV010000624.1:0-3865 GCA_050294955.1 Holophagae bacterium | reverse complement strand
GCCTGCGTTTCGAAATGGAGCTTCCATCGGGCGACCTTGTCTTGTCTGAAACACAATTAACTATTGAACCTCGTGGGAATTCCCGCTAAGCTTCAAACCAGGGCGCAAGCCCAAACAGTACGCGAGACATGGCATGACTTCTATTTTAATGTTTCTGGGAATTCTCTCCTTTCAACAGGCCGATCGGCCCATCTACCTGAAGGAAGAGATACAATTCATATTTGGCGATGAAGTGCGAGAGACCACCACGCGTGAAATTTGGATGAGCCGCAAGGAGCTGCGAACAGACAAGATCAGCCCCATTGGCGATAAGATTAGCCTTATCTTTGTTCCCATAAACGATGTGTTCTACGTGGTGAATCACACCCGCAAAAATTATTATTATGTATTAACGGGCAAAGGCAAGGACAAGCGCAGTCTGCGTCTGCCCTTGCAGGGGATTGCCGAAATTAGAGACGGTTCCTTCGAAAAACCGTCGGTTATGGCCTATCCCACGAGTCAACGCAACCGCATTTCCCGCTGGGAATGTGAGGAATACCAATTAAAGTATCCCAACAACTACGGCGTCACCACCACGGTCTGGACCACCAAAACACCGACGCCCATGTCTCGTAAACTCAAGTTTTTGTGGTACACCGCTTTTGGAACGGTGAATCTGCCTACAGACGTGCGCATGGTCATTAATCAGTTATTGCGAGACCTGGACGGAACCCCCATCCGGTTTGTCTCCACCATAGACCAGGAAGGCCTTAAGGTGAGCACGGTCAATACTATTAAGGAAATCAGGTATCGCAAGTTGCCCGATGAGCATTTTTTCGCTGTGCCGCCGGATTATGAGCTTGTCGCCAAAGATATGGAAACCAGTTTGAAGGAGTAAGTCTCCATGCATCGTTCAGCCGGAAGACTGAAATTCCGAATTTTTATGGTTTTGTGGCTGCAACAGGGCATGCGTCTTATCACTATTTCCGGGTTTGCGCTGGGCAGTTTGGCCCTTGTGCTCAGGTTTGCCGAAGCTCCTGCGTTTGCTCTCGTTGTCTGTCTGGTTTTCGCCATTCTGCTTCCCATTCTTCTCGCCTTCTTCAAGGCTCGTTCTCTCACGCCCGCCACCAGTTCAATCCTTGCCTGGCAGGATCGAAACGGCGAGAACGGCGGTCTGCTCATGGCCTCTCAGGAGCGAGATGTTGGGGCCTGGCGATTTCAGGAAACCGAAGCCCCTATGGCCCGGGTCTCATTTCAGGCCGTGCCGCTTATGGCCCAAACCCTGACCGCAATGGCCTTTGCTTTGGCCTGTATTCTGTTCCCCAAGGAATGGATCGCCCCGGTTAAACCGCTGCCTATGAACATTGAGGCCCAGGCCGCTCAATTGGAGGCGACCATTGAAGCCTTGGAATCCCTGGATGTTGTCAGCGAAGAAGAGACCTCTATTTTTAGGGAGTCTCTGAGTGCAATTGAGGAGCATGTTGGAAGCGATTCCGCATCTCAAACCTGGGAGGCGCTGGACCATTTGGAGGCTGAATTGGGGAAGGAGGCCATGGAGGGCGCCGAAGACCTGGCTGACGCCGCCCAGTCCAGCGAGGCCATGAGAGAATTGGCTCGCATGTTGGATAAGCAGGCCGCCGCCATGGACCCTCAGTCTCTTGACCAGGCCATGACCGAGCTTCGTGAATTAATGGAAAAGCTGGCTGTAGAAAACGAGGCTTTGAAGAAGGCCATGGCTGCAATGAAGACCGGCGAAGTGATGACTTTGGAAGAACTTGCAAAAGCCATGGATATGACCTCCGAGGCGCTTCGCAAACGTTTGCAGCAGATGAAGCAGGGCCGATTAATCAGCAGGGAAGATTGGGAGCGACTCCAAAAAGAAGGCGGTCAATCCGGAGACGGCGACTTGATGGCGTTTTTGGAAGGTGAACAGGCAAAAGGCGGGCAATGTCAAGGGCTCATGGACATGGCGGGAGAAGCTGGCCTTTCCCGGGGGCGCGGCGATGCGGAGATGACTTGGAACGATGGCGCGGATGAGGCCAATACTGCCTTTAAAGCTGAAATGCTGCCGCCCGGCGCGCTCTCTTCTCTAGAAGACTCCGTAGGAATTGGCGTGGGCGTTTCCGCTCCTGAAGCGGTTCCCGGTTCCGCGTCCTACAATGGGTTGAGCGGCGCTGAAGCGGGCGGGGCAGGGGCAAACACCCATCAACTCCTGCCCAAGCACCGGTCCGCAGTAGGGCGTTATTTTAAATCTAAAAAAGAATGAACTCTGGATAGCCTGATTTCCGTTTATTAAGTAACAAGAAGTTGGAGGGACCCATCAATGCAAGCTTCAGACAAGCTTATTAATCCAGAAGAATTAAAACCCGCAAGGGACGCTGCGCTGCGAATTTTGGAACAACTGGACAAAATTCTATTGGGTCGTCGGGAGCTGCATGAACAAATCCTAATCGCGGTTTTGGCCCGTGGCCATGTCCTATTGGAGGGCATGCCGGGAACGGGAAAAACCGAGTTGATTAAAGCGCTTGGCCAGGTGTTGGCCCTTGATTTCAAAAGAGTTCAATTCACACCGGACCTCATGCCTTCCGACATTGTTGGCGCCCATATACTCCAAGAGAACGAGAGCGGTCGCCGCGAAATGCAGTTCAAACAGGGACCTGTATTCACCCATATTCTCCTTGCCGATGAAATCAACCGCGCCTCGCCCAAAACCCAGGCCGCCCTTTTGGAAGCCATGCAGGAAAAATGCGTGACGCTCCTTGGGACCACCCGAAAACTACCCGATCCGTTTTTTGTGTTGGCCTCGCAAAACCCCGTTGATCTGGAGGGCACCTACCCGCTTCCAGAGGCTCAATTGGATCGCTTCTTGTTTAAATTAAACGTATTGGGACTAGATGTCGATGTGATGACCCAAATCATCTCCAACCGCAGGAGAGGGGAGCCGCCAGTGGTGGACTGGACCCTATCCCGCGAAGCGTTAAACGGCTTGTTTGGGGTGATGGACCGCATATTTATACCGGCCCAGGTCTGCCGTTACATCAGCAGACTCACCGCCGCAACCCATGCATCAAGCGCAGAGGCGCCCGAACTCGTAAAGCGCTACGTCTCCTTTGGAGCCTCGCCCCGAGCGGCCATCGCCATGGCGGAGGCGGCCAGAGCCCGCGCCTTGCTGGACGGCAGACCAACGGTGGGTTTTGACGATGTGGACAAAGTGGCTCCTCCCGTACTGTCTCACCGACTTATCCTCAATTATCAGGCCAGGATAGATAAAATTGGCCCTGCGGAATTATGCGCCCAATTGTTAGAGCGGATCGATGAAACTGAGCTTAACCTGCCAAAGGGTGTTGAGCTGTCCGGTGGTAGAAAATGAAGTGGTTTTCTGCGATACTCCTCTTGGCTGGGTTGACCTGCTTCGGACAAAAAGAGGTGAAAATTGGGCCGATAAACGTCGTCTTTTACCAAATGGCAGGCCATTTGAACGGATCGCTTGGCTATTATGTGCTCAGAGTGGAGGCCGCCAACACCGATTCAAGACCCCACGTATTAGAGCTGAGAGTAAACAAGAATTATAGTATGAGGGGCGAGGTTCGCCAGTTCTCACGTGCATTCGCAATCGAAGCAAATGGCGCCGTGGATGTTCGCCTCCGCTGTTGGCGCGATACCATGATGCCAGAACAGATTACCTTCTATTTAGACGGCAGGCAGATGGGATTTACGGCGGATTTTCTGAGTCAGCCAACAAATGAGCCGTTAAGTAGCCTCAATTTAAGCACGCTTGGATTTAATGCCCGATATACCATGGATGGCAAAGACCTTCTTATATTCAACGGCTTGGAAACAAAACCATTAAAAAATAAGTTCGTCCAAATTTTGAAGGGGCCTTATG
>JBNKOV010000623.1:0-3867 GCA_050294955.1 Holophagae bacterium | reverse complement strand
CTTAAATTCAAGCCTTCCGAGAAAAAACTCACGCTTTACTTTTATATCTAAGATGAGCTGGATGAAGTATTAAGCTCTCTTCCGACTAAAACCCTCAACTTCCGCGAATACGCTTGAAAATGCTTTCCCCGAGAAAATCGCAAGAATCACCCCCTTCTACTTTGCCACGACCAATAGAGAATCACTCCATCAATCAATGAGAATGCCCGTTTGCTCGTTACAACAAAGCATAGAGGTTGGCGCCGTGAAGTTTCCTCCCGAGCTAAAGCTGTAACTCGCTGGCTACCGCGTTTACCCAATCTAGCCTCTCACATAATCCATCGTAAACCAGAAATTAGATTGGAAAATGCAAATCAAACTGTTATGATTCAGACAGCTAATCTGAGAGTGGAGGCGCTATTCTGTATGGTCCAATATGCCGAAATCTATAGAAAACTGGAGCAGGAACTCGGGATCAACCTGCCAGTTGTTGAGAAACATGAACGATTCTCAAACCTGAGGAACTTGCTTAAGCAAAACGGCAGTTATACTATTTTTGGCGCTGGAGGAGCTGGAAGGCAGCTTGCTTCCTGGCTTCGGGAGCGGGGAGCAAAAGTACATCGTTTTTTGGACAACAACGTTGCCTTGAATGGATCCGAGCTCGACGGAGCAAAAGTTTTTACTCCGGATGCCCTTGGCAAGAATGGTTTAAAAGAAGAACCCATCTTGGTCGCATCCATGTATTTTACGGAAATCTCACAACAATTAACTGCCGATTATGGCCTGATCTCTTTTAGAGACTTTTTTGTACCCCACCTATTCCTTTTTGAAGTAAACATAATGGGCCAAGGCTATAATGCCGAACTCATTGAGCATTTGGATCGCTTTTGGGATGATATCTTGAAGACCGCAGCATTATGGGCTGATGGCCATTCTCGTTGGCGCTTCTTTCGTTATCTGTACTTACGCCTTTACTTTCTCACGCCCGAACGAATGGACAAAAACTTCCTGAAACTCTCATGTCGCGAACATGTGGAGGGATATAAAAGACTTGATGGACTAGAAGACCCCCTGAAAAAGGCAGCCCTTTTCATGCTGCAAAATGAGTTGTATACCTTTGGCGGGAATCATGGAATAACGGTTTGTCAAAATGATATTGTTGTTGACGGCGGAGCCTGGCTGGGCGATAGCACTTTGAGTTTTGCATTAAAAGCAGGTCCGAAAGGTCAAGTTTGGGCATTTGAACCACAGACTGAACATGGTGAAAACCTTAAGAAAACAGCTAAGATCTGGCCCTGTGGTGACAGGATTCATGTGGAGCTTTGCGGCTTATGGTCCTCAACGGGTATTCTTAAATTCACCGACTCCCAGGACTACCATGGCGCCGGATCTTTTGTTTCCGACATGGGATCCATTGAAATTCCGGTTAAATGCCTGGACGATTTTCTAAATGGCAAAAAAGTAGACTTTTTAAAATTGGACATTGAAGGCAGCGAGCTGGAAGCTTTGAAAGGCGCAGAACAAACACTAAGAAGATGGAGACCGAAACTGGCAATATGCCTTTACCATCAACCCTCTGACCTTCATCAGATTCCCTTGTACCTTAACTCTTTGAACCTAGGCTATCATTTCTACTTCGACCACCAGGGTGAAATGCCTACTGATGCTGTATTATTCGCACGGGCGCCACGGCCAGTCGGCGAACCAGAATAATATCCTCAATGAGGGCGATGTCTTTGACAGATTGAATCGCAAGATCCTCCAGAGCAAAGCACAAACCTTTGCCTTGACTTAAAAACTTATCGTATACCTGATGGCGAAAAGTGTCATTTTCCGGCAGTAGATGGGTTGCGTAAAAAATGACGCCAGCTACCTCTTCCAAATCCCCCATAAGCATCTTCAGCATCATAAAGCTTCCTGGCATGGCGTATTCCACAGCGCTTAATAAATAGGGTAGAGTTTTCTTTTGGGCATAATCCCTAATGACCAGATTCTGAACGCGATGAGGGATGATGGAACCACCAATCTCTCTGCTGGAAATATAACCCCGCCATCCAGAATTCAACATTGCGGCTCCCTATATTCATAGCCCACACGGGTTGCAGCTCGAATGGTAATAGGAATGAAAGATTCTCCAGGTTCCTTATTACCGAAGGGCGACAATAAGCTCTTAAACCGAACATTCATTGTCCAACGAGTCGTGCTCTCCATATTCACCCGGTTCCCATGAATAACGCTATGGCTGAAAACTAGAGCTTCGCCATATTGAACCTTCATCCAGCGGAGATCTGGCTCCAACTCATGAAAAAAGGCTTCGGAAGACAGCTCAGAGTACTTCTTAAAATCAGCAAGAACTCTATCGGAAAGATTCCGAGGCAACACGTACATAGATTTAGTGTTGAAACAGTTGACAAGAGGCAGCCAGAATACTACCTCATAAGGGGAATTGCCCGACCAAACATCCGAATGTAAAGGTAACACTGAGCTGGGATCGCCCGGAAGCTGAATACTCAGATTCAATGCCCGCTGCATTGCAAGTTCATTTCCGACCAGGCAGTGAAGCGGATCCCGAGCCATATGGTATAACCAGGCTTTGATTTCTGGAACAGCAGACAATTTGTCAATCAGGTGAAGGCGAAAACTATTAAGTTCTTTAACGCTAACATAATCATGAGTTTGGTTGAAAAAGACATCTACTTCAGGATGATTTGACAACTTCAAATAATCCATGGACCATTTGAATATCCTATCTCTCACCCCATCTAATAAGCCTACGTGAACAATTTGGAAAGAGTGCCAACCGTTCTTTTGAAAGTCCGTCATTGCGGCTGTTTCCGTTTCATTAAAAAATGAGCTAAGATTGGTCATTTCCTGAACTCCTAGGCATGCTGCCGCGATCTTCTCTTGAATCATACGCTAAAGAGTTCCCAATTACCAGAAATAGCCAGATGTGGAGAGCATGCCGGTTTATCCACAGCTCTGTGGATAAACCGGAAAACTCTAAAATCGCCATTGCAAATTGAGCCATGCTTTTCTTCCCGCCTGTGGTGCGCGGGGTGTGATCCAAACCGACTCGCCATATGGAGATGCGCCAAAGTAGCGCTCATCCAAAAGATTGTCTACCGCCAGATTTAGTTTTAGTTGATTTGTCATTTTCCACAAAAAATTCCCATAGAGAATGGTGGCGCCGTCAAAGGACATCTCGCCGTTCCCACCCAATCCAAAGAAAGAGTTGGAGGCTGCCGTGTGAATAGAGGAAAAATACCGAATTGTGCCCCCAGCCTCCCATCTATCGGCTGCATATTCCACATTGCCAATAATTTTGTTTTCAGAAGTTTTGGCAATGGGAAGGCCGTTGTCATCTCCGTCTTGGTAAGTCCAGGAAACTGTGGACAGCATTCGGTCCCGTTTTATTGAGAGTTCTATTTCGGCGCCATAGGTCTGAATTTCGCCTTGATTAGCGTTAATCTCCACAAACCCAGTACTTGGATCCTCTCCAACAATGGTCCTCAATGGATTGTAATAGGGATAATTATCTGCTTGCGCCGGAGCTGCGACTGGCCTGATCACGTCCTTTAAATCGTTGTAGAAAACCTCTACTTGGAGAGAATGGTTACCCTTGATCCAAAGAGCGCTCATGCTCAAACTTTCAACTGTTTCAGGCTTAATTTCTTCATTGGGAATATGCATGGCAAAAGGATTGCCCCAATTCTCCCAACGGTAGTAATTGGACGGTTGGATATAGGCTGTTCCGTACGATGCTCTGAGAGTCCACTCCGTGTGAGGTCTGTAAACGTATCCCAATCTGGGGTTTACAGTGCCTCCATAGATTGAGTTCTGATCATACCGCAGACCTAGAGTAAAATCCATATCGTCGCGGGGCGACCA
>JBNKOV010000622.1:0-3868 GCA_050294955.1 Holophagae bacterium | reverse complement strand
GAGAAGGGTTACGATGAGGAGGAAGAGAGGAATCTCTTCTTATCGGCTCTCGACAGTGGTGTTATACCCAATAAAGATGACCGGTCAGAATCCGAAGCCAGCCGATTGCGGAAGTTAAAATCGGTGCGGGAAAAAGGTCTAAGCCTGGAAGATAGCCTGGATCTCCATGGCATGACGGGTGCTGAGGCGGAGGCTGCCCTGGCGGGCTTCGTGGCTCGCGCTTTTGCCCATAGTCTTAAAACTGTGGTGGTTATTACTGGAAAAGGCAAGCACTCAAAAACCGGCGTTAGCGTGCTGCGACCCCGTGTTGAACAATGGATTCGTCGGAAGGGCGGACGATTCATCGATAAATACGCCGAGGCCCCACGAGCCTATGGCGGTGGCGGGGCCTTCATTCTGTATCTTAAAAAAAGCTAGTATTTGGGATAATTAACTCTCCTGTGGTCAATTGTTTGCCAATCTCCAACGGCTGGCTTCACAGGGTTGAATTGATGGCTTCTTTGGCTCATAATGGTCCTGAGGAAAGGAGCGATGTTCATGGAAAAACGGTTTTGGTTCTTTATCATCATCTGGTTCCATTTGCCTGTTTTCTCTATGAATGAAAACGCTGGAGAAATCCATGTCCTGAAACCCGCTTTCCTTAAGACCGTGCTCACCGGATTCACCAGAGCAAGAGCGGAAATGGTTCTTGTTTCTGAGGTTGCGGCTCGTTGCGAATCCGTGGCTTTCGATATTGGCGACATTTTGGGAGAAGACGGGCGTTTCGCTCAATTAGACGCCACTTTTGTCACATTGGACCTTCTTCGCAATCGTCAAGAACAGAAACGGTTGGAGAACAGGGTGGCTTTCCTAGGCCGAGAAACGGCGCGATTTCAGAGTCTTGTAGAGAAACAGACCATTTCCCAATCTGCTTATGAAGACGTGGCCAACCGCCTGGATCAGGCCCGACTTGAGCTGGAGGGATTAAAAATTGATGAAAGGATCTTGGAAGAGAAGCGGGCGCGTCACAACCTCAAAGGCGCTGCGGGCTGGCGTGTTATTGAAAGACATTTGGAGCCGGGCCAGTGGGTTGCCGCAGGAGCGGAAGTAGCCAGATTGGGAGATTATCGCAGTCTATATGTACCACTCGCCGTCGATGTTTCCACCGTAAAACTGCTGCGGGAAAAGGACAAGCTGCAGGTGGAGATTCCCGATCTGGGTTTGACGGTTCCCGCCAGATTGAAGCGAGTGTCGCCGGGATTCGACCCTCAAACTCGCAAAATCGCGGTGGATCTGGAGATCCAGGATGCGCCCGACATGCGCGGCGGGCTAAGGGTTCAACTTACCATAGACGCGCCGGGCGAGATGGATCAGGTTTTAATGCCGGATCGGGCCTTGGAAAAGCGTTTTGGCGATTTGTGGGTGACGCTTGAAAATGGCGATCAGGTGCGCATTCGCGTCTTGGGCAAGGGTCCAGAAGGGTTTTCCCGAGTGACCGGCGCTGGGATTAAAGCCGGTGTTCGCATTGTCTTAAAGGATTGACCATGAAAGGCCTCATGCGTTTCTCCATCACCCAAACCGTGTTTATGAATCTTGTGTTCATCTTGTTGATGGCGGTTGGATTGTGGGCCTTTTTCTCCGCTCCAGTGGAGCGATATCCCGCCGTGAATTTTGGCAAGGTGTTCATTAACACCTTCTTTCCCGGGGCGTCGCCGCAGGATGTCGAAGCCCTTGTAACACAGAAGATTGAAGAGGCGCTGGAGGATGTGGACGATTTAGAGTTCATCTCTTCCACCTCGGAGCGGGAATACAGCAGAATACTGGTTAAGTTTCATGATGACACGGATTACCGAAAAGGATACGACGATCTCAGGTTGAAGGTGCTCAGCATTCAGAAAGAGCTTCCGGCTGAGGTGGACCCGCCGTCCTTTAATCTCATTGAAACCGAGGACGCTTATCCCGTAGTTTCTGTGGACTTAAGCGGGGATCGCACCAATCAGGCCCTCACTCTCATGGCGGAAGAGCTGAAAAGCGCGTTGCGTCAGATTGATGGCGTTCGCGAAGTTATTTTGAGGGGCGAGTTCACCCGAGAATATCACATTATCTTGGATCCCGATAAGTTATCCAAGTTTGGCGTGACCTTTGATCAAGCAGCCAGGGCCTTGAAAGACGCCAATATAACCATACCTGCCGGGGATCTAGACACCCCGCAGGGCGAGTTTGTAATTCTTGTAGATGAGCAGTTTCGAGAGCGCTCTCAGGTTCAATCCACTGTGGTGCGGCGTGATGGGGACGGATCCTTTGTCACCTTTGCCGACATTATGGTGGACGCCTATATGTCCCATCGCGATCCGGCCATTATTTCCTCCGTGAATGGGGTGCGTTGTGTTAGCCTGCAAATTACTAAAACCAGGCAAGGCAATGCTTTGAACATCCTCAAGGCTGTCAGGCGGACTGTGGATGAATTTCAGCCGGTCCTGCAAAAGGAAGGCGTAGGCATTACTCTCACCCGCGACTCCACCGTTGAAATTAAAGACTCCATGTACACCCTGGGCTGGAACCTTTTCATCGGGGTATTGCTGGTTAGCGGCCTTATCTGGTTGTTTATGGGCGTGCGCAATGCCGCGCTGACCACCGTTGGAATTCCCTTCTCCTTTCTGGTGACTATGATCTTCATCAAGATCACGGGCAACTCTCTGAATGAAATCACCCTGTTCTCTTTTGTTTTGATAAGCGGCATCGTGGTGGACGACGCCATTGTGGTGGTGGAGAATATCTATCGTCATTTTCAGGAGGGCAAATCTCCCAAAGACGCCGTGGTTGACGGAACCGCCGAGGTCTTTCTACCCATATCGGCTGTCACCCTCACCACCATTGCGGCTTTTCTGCCCATGTTGATTATGACGGGCTCCACGGGCGAGTTTTTTGCGCAAATTCCAAAAGCTGTGAGCTTTGCGCTTATCGCCTCTGTCTTGGAATGCCTGTTTATCCTGCCCATTCATTACCTGGATTTTGGACCCAGGCCTGAAAAGGAGCAGGAGAAAAAAGAGTTTGCGCTTATGACCTTCCTGCGTAAGCCAGTGGATCGTTTAATCCATTTCGCTCTGAGGTTTCCCAAAAGCAGCTTGGGCGTGGTCTTCCTGGCTGTTCTGGTTGCCCTCTTCATCGCCGGAGTGTCTATAACAGGTCGCATTCCGCTGATTCGGGTGGAGTTCTTTCCCGATGATTATGGAAAGTACTATGTTGATTTTAAAGCGCCAGTTGGGACGAGCATTGAAAGAACTTCGGACATGTTGCAGGCGCTGAGCAGGGACATTCTGGCCCAGGGAGAGGGGAGAGCGTCTTCTGTGGTGGGTTATGCGGGTTATTGGCTGAATGAGGATTATGAGGCCATTTTCAGTCGTCGGGAGGGGCAACTTGTGGTTACCCTGCCGCCGTCCAGCGAGCGCCGCTTTGATGATTATCCGGTGAACGACCCATTGGCCCATTTGGATCGTATCCGCGAACTGGCCGCGCCATACGTCGAACTGGGCTGCCAGATCCAGGTTCGACCTCAACAGGACGGACCGCCTTCGGGGAAAGACGTGAATGTGCGGGCCGTGGGTTCGGATGCAGCCCTGGTCGCTGACCTGGCGCGCGCTATGATGCGGTTCATGAAGGAAGACACCATCCTTAGTGACGCATTAATAGATCTTCGAAGCGAGTTGGGCAAGCCTAATAAAATATTCCGTTTCCATATCCGGAAGGATCGCGCCTCCGAGTTCGGGATCAGCCCTGCTCAGGCGGCTGGTTTGACCGCCGCAGCCTTAAATGGTCGGTATGTGGGGGAGTTTCGCGACCGAGATGAACAAGTGGACATCAAGCTGAAACTCACCGAACTGAAGACCCC
>JBNKOV010000621.1:0-3870 GCA_050294955.1 Holophagae bacterium | reverse complement strand
AGATTGTCAAAGCCCGAATGATTGGAGAAACAACCTTTGACCTTCCCGTTCTCTCAAAACTCTCGGCAACCGCAAACCCCTTCGATATTAAAATGGGGATTATGGAAGGAATGGGGTTTGTAGTGGATCTGGCGCCCGGAACATGGACCGTTGAGACCACCCTATCCTCGGGTGATCAATCATCTCAGGCGGTGGAGGTCGCTGCTGGTAAGATGACGCAGTTGATTATCGACTTCTGACCCCGATAAATCACCGGTTTCGTGAGCATTTCGGTGTCGCTTCCAGTCTTATCATCATAAGAGGGACTCTACTTGAAGCGGAGGACGAGTGAACAAGCAATGGTTTTCAATTATATCCCTGGCTTTCATCGCCCTCTGTATCTGGTGGCTTGCCTCCAGGAACGGGAGGGACACAGCCCTCCCCGCTTCACATCTCGCCCAGGAAACCCAAAACCTGGAGGTCCGAGCGAGCGGACTCGAAAGCCAGGCCTCCAGCCAAACCGATAAAACTCTGAGACCAAATCAGATCAACGAAGAAACCGCGAGGCCTGCCGACCAGAACCCACCGTCCGAAAAAGGCTTAAATGAGAAGACACAAGCTCAAGAGAGCAAAGATGTTAAACCCGGTCAATTTCGCGGATGGGTTCAAAATTCTCAAGGGGAAACCATTCACCAGTTTGAAGCCTGGATCAATCAAACCCGGGAACCTCATCCAATAATCATGGAAGGTGATGGGCGATTTACCGTGGAGAATCTGGACCCGGAAAAGGTCTATCAAATAGAAATAAAAGCGCCTGCCTACGAGACAAAGGGCCTGTCTTTTTACGCCGCCTCCGATCCTCAAGAGGAAGTAGTTATCCGGCTCAAACCCGGTTACAGACTGGGTGTTCGCCTCGTAGACCGCAAAGGCGCCCCGGTCATGGCGTCCATGACGGCAATGACGGGGGATACTTATACGGACGCCTATGTGGATAATAAAAGCCAGTTCCTCTTCGAAGGCTTGCCTCCAATCGTCTCATTCCATGCCCGGGCGCCGGGCTATTCTGAAGTGTTCATCGAATCCATTCCCCTGGATAAATTGGATATGGAAGTGGTCATGCCGCCAGATTCAATGGTGCGAGGACAACTCCTTAACGCCGACACAGGCGAACCCGTGAATCACTTTGAGTACAGATACAGACCTGCAATTTATTTCGTGAACTCTTTTAATCCCAGAATACAAAACGCGAACACGTGGATTGAAGCGGCTTCAAATAGGGGCCTTTTTCAAATCGACCAAATGAGCGTAGGCGCCAAATTGCGAATCGAGTTCAAGGCTGAGGGATTCCAAACCCTCAGAGAATCGCCTGTCGTCGTGGTGGATCGAGATCAAGGAGAACAGCAACTAAAGATCTTTAAAATAAAGCCTATAGAAAAGAGGATTGAGGGAAGAGTGGTCTTCAAAGACGGCTTTCCCGCGCCTGGCGTCGAGGTCACGCTCCTTGCGCACCCCTCACAGGACCGCTATCTGCCAAGCACATATAAATGGAGCTACTTGGATCGATGGAAAAAGGAAGGAGCGCCATACACGATAACCGATGGCAATGGCCAATTCTCTCTTCCTCATCCCGGGGAAAACCATCTCCTGCATCTCTTCTTTCAAGGAAAAGACATCGCAAAAACCCATCTTCCCGATATGCAGCATCGTGCCTTTGGCAAGGAAGACCCTCTATTGGTTACAATCCCCAGAGAGGCTCAAATACTCGGCGTTTGCAATATAGAAAAGTATCCCTACGGCATGTTCATAAATCTAGAGCAGACGCAAAAAATGGAGACTGACCTGCAGAAGCTTGACGAGGACGGCCGATTCCATTTTTCTCAATTGGCCCCCGGCGACTACAAACTACAGTGGCTGGAACAAAAGTCAGCCATAAACCCGGTCATTGAAACACGTCACATTCACCTGGATGAAGGTGACATCGTCGAGATAACGCCAGGCTTTGACGAGACTTATACCCTTAGCGGTCAGGCCCTTATTCAGTCCGAACCCATGCACGCATCCACCCTCACGCTTCTGTCTAAAGATTCAAGCAACCAACAACTCGCCATTCGCGATACCCAGGAACCCGGCCCCAATGGCAGCTTCCTATTCCAGAATCTCTCGCCCGGCGAGTACGTTATCGTCGCATTCGAAAAAATGCCGCCCGACCCCAACAAGGCCATTACTCACACCAATCGCATTAACTTCACCATGCCTGAATCCGACTTGGAAAGGCCCTTCGTTTTTAACGACTATTCAAAGATCACGGGCCAATTCAACCAGATAACCGAAGGCTCTGTGTTGTTGACAAAACTGGGGCGCTATACCGGGGACGCCCATCAATCCACCCTGATTGAGGCGGGCATGTTTTCCTTTAGCGATGTAGCCCCAGGCCCTTACAAAATGACCATGCGCGACCAGAACCTCAATAACTACACGCTCTTCTCAGAGTTAACCGTAAACCCTGGCCAGGACTTGGACCTGGGAAACCTGGCGCCGAAAGAAACCGGATACCTCTTGATATCCATATCCGGCGACCATGATTTGCGCTATGCCAACGTCACCCTGAGAAGCGAGACAGCGGGCTATCCCATAACCCAACAGTTGTGGAATGCCCAACTTAGCCTAATCAAAGAACTTCCAGCAGGTTTCATAACAGTAGACGTCTCGAAACCACTCAGCCCGGCTTGGGTTTCGGAAACCATCTCTGTGGAAATCCTGCCCAACCAGACCGTGGAAGTGGAACTCAATCCCCACCCTTATTCCGGCGTCTACTTCCATCTGAATGATAAAAAAGCTAAGATAGCAGCAAGCCGCCTACTTGGCGAGGAAACCCTTAACCTACCCGCTTTAAAACAGATGCCGTCATTTCAGGATGGTGGATTCTCCATGGGATTTTCCGGTAGGTGGGGGCATGTTTCAGGAATCAAGCCCGGCGCCTATACGCTTGAAATCATCACCGAAGCAGGATTGGAAAAGCGCATTTCCTTTAATCTGGAGGAAGGGGAGATTGAAAATCTCGCCATTGATCTTTGAATACCCTAGGAAGAGGCGACTTGACAGCCCATTTAATCTGCATTAATATCCAGGCCTGAGTAAATTTGAATCTTGGATTAATACATTGAGTGAAAAACCCAACAATCAGACAGTCCCTCTCTCTCAGGGCCAGAAGGCTTTGAGCCTCATCCAGGTCATGAACCCTGAAAGTCACGCCTATAACATGAACTATGCGTGGAGGTTAAAGACACCACTGGATGTAGAGCGCTTTAAACGCGCCCTCGCCTTATTAACCCAACGCCACCCCGCACTGCGTTCCACCCTGGTTCGCACCGAGGACAATTTCGCCCAATTGGCCCATGCCGAAATGGATGTGGCCTTCCATGAGGTAGACGCATCCCATTGGCGGGATTCGGAAGTACGAGATAACATCGCCGATGAGGGATGCAAACCCTTTAATCTTCAGGAACAACCGCCATCTCGCTGGGTCCTGTTCCACAGAGGCGAAAAAGAGCCCATCCTCTTCTGGGGCCTCCATCATTCCTGCGCCGATCTCTGGTCGGTTATGACCCTTTTCAACGAATTGAGCGCTGCATACACGGCCTTCGGCAGTGGTGAAGAACTCCAGTTACAGCCAGTTGCGTCAACCAACCACCAATTCGTGGATTTGGAAGATGCGTTCATTAAAAGCGAAGAAGGCGAGCAAATGCTGGCGTTCTGGCAGGAACAATTAAGCGGAGAACTGCCCGTCCTCCAATTCCCCACGGATCATCCCAGGCCAACGCAACCCGCTTATATGGGTGAATCCCACCGGTTCCTACCGCCCGACACCTTAATGAACGATCTCAGCAGCCT
>JBNKOV010000620.1:0-3872 GCA_050294955.1 Holophagae bacterium | reverse complement strand
GGAGTGGGTTCTTGGGTTGCCCTGGCCGCCAGCGGCATGACCTCCATAAGGGACGTTGTCTCGGTATTGCAGGGCCGAATTTCTCCGAGTTCCATGAAATTGGAACGACCCAAATTGCCCTTCTACGATGCTTCGGCGGGTTGCCGTTACATGCCATTCTCCATCACTGCGGATTATCTCAATTCCCTTTTGGATTCTCTAAAAGTTTCCAGAGCAGAGCTTTGCAAATACCTGGGCAAGGCCCGGTTGCTCAAGAGCAAGGCGTCTCCCTTCAGAAAAGCCCTAGAAGCTTGGGAGCATGAATTGGCCGAAGCAGGCGTTTCCTGGTCTCTGAGCCATGGCGATGTGTTGGGACGGGGTTCAGACAGTGATCGCCTGTTGCTGATGCTCATCATCAAGTCTTCCCTGGGCGATCTCAGAAAGCAGTATGCTCTTGCAGAATCCAACCATCTTAAAGATGTGCGTTTTCAGGAATTACTCGACCTTGCCGCCGACGGCGTCATGAGCCGAAAGATGATCGTGGCTCTGTTGACAGGCGCTTCTAACGCGCAGGACATTGCCCTGCAAATGAACCGTCGTCAGGATCGTCTTGACTTAACCCGGCCCTATAGTCAGCTTTGGGCCACATGCCGAAATCTTCATGAAATTGAAGATCGAGATGCCTGGCTGTCACAGCTCACCCTTGATCCCGCATCCTGGAGTCCCCTGGATAGGGAAAACGTGGTGGAAGTGGGACTGCCCGATTGCGCAGCCGGTGAAAAGAGGCTTTGCGTATCATCGGCCAACCGCCGCCATCCATTTTACTGGAACTCTGGTTAAGAGGGGTCGATGTTCAGTGGCCCAGTCTTTATCCCTCTTCCACGCTTCAGATGAGGTCGCTTCCCTGCTACCCTTTTGCAGGATCTCATCCCAAACGGCCCGAGCGAGATGAAAGCCCGGTGTTGCAGCCTGTTTCTCAATCCGAATTTCAATGCTGCTACACGCCCAAAGACGCCTGTGTGAAAGATCACGAGATAAACGGTGAACGCTATTTATCGCCCGCCGAGCTTTTGATCCGAAGTCAGCAAGCGCTGGACAAGGCTGGGCTTGGATTTCAGGTATTGAAGGACATTACATTTTTCCCCGCGGTTCGAATCCTTGGCGAGGAGGCGCTTACGGTTCACGTGTCTGAATCAGAACGCCGGATACAGGTCTCCTGTGGAAGTTGCGGATCGTTGATGGACGCATCTTACGCCCGGTTTGCGCCAGCGCCCGAACTGTTCAACGGGTCCGTTGAGGGCGGCGTCTTGCAGACCACCCACCTCTACGAGAACCTGGAAAAGGCAGGTTTTGGATTTGGCCCGGGCCTTCAAGTCATTGAGAAGGTTTATGGTTCGCCGGCCAATCTGTTTTTCGACGCTGTCATTCAACCCGGCGATCAGGCCGCTTCTACGCTGCTGTCGGCCTGTTTTCAGGCCCCGCTCATCATTCGGTTTCTAAGCGAGTCGCTTCGTCCCCAGACTCTGTACGGTCCCACTTCCATGAAGTCGTTGCGAATAAGCGGCAGTATTCCAAAGCATTGCCGCATCGTTATGGAGCCTTCTCGGGTCAATTCCTCCGACGGCAAGCTGTACACCAACATCTCGGCTTACGATCAAACAGGCAACTTCGTGTTGGAAATCAGGGATCTGGTTTTTGGCGAAATCTTTGAAGCAGACCATGGCGAATCCAGCGCAGGTGGGCAAAAAGCCTGGGAATTTTCCTGTCTGGTTAATTGAAGGGGAGTTGCAAGCGGAGAAGGCCCCTGTCTTCAGGTGGTTTCTGTTAAAATATACATGGCCCAAGCGGGCGATATTGTGTATGCTTTAGGATTCGTTGTCCACACGCGTCTGCGTTGGATTCAACAATAAACAAGGAGAATGCGAGTATGAGCAGCGACGAGATTTTTGAAATGGTAAAAGAGAAGGTTCTGGAGATTTTGGATGATCTGCCAGAGTCGGCTGTTACTCGTGAGAAGAGCCTGCGC
This sequence comes from Holophagae bacterium, assembly GCA_050294955.1. Lineage (GTDB taxonomy): Bacteria > Acidobacteriota > Holophagae > Acanthopleuribacterales > Acanthopleuribacteraceae > JBNKOV01. Next base: position 1,867 of record JBNKOV010000620.1, on the reverse strand, counting down.
GATCTGGGCGCCAATTCTATTGACCGGGTTGATGTGATTACAGAGTCCATGGAAGATCTTGAAATCAGCATTCCCATCAAGGCTTTTGCCGATTTAAAGAACATTGGCGAGCTGGTGGACCTGCTCCATAAAACCAAAACCGGCGCTTGATGAGTTTCTGAGCCCGGCTGGGAGGTTTCATGGAAAGGGTTGGCATTACTGGAATGGGCGTGATCAGCGCTGCGGGTTTGGGTCTTGAGGCCTTTTCCCATGCATTGCGCTCCGGGCAGCATGCCTTTGGCGTGTTGGATAACTATCCGGAGTCGCTTTCGGTGAGAATTGGGGCTGCTTTGCGGAACTTCTCCCTGAAAACCTGGCTGCCCGAGCAGAACGCGATCTCAGAGGATTTGCGAAAAAAGGCAAAACGAGCCGCTGCCCGTTCGCCCTTATCAGTGCAAGCCGCGACAGCTGCAGCTCTAGAAGCCTGGACTGGGGCCGGTCTTGCTGAACAATCCATCGACCCTCAGCGACTTGGCATTGTGGTGGCAGGCAACAATTTAACCATGCAAGTCCACTATGACCTGGCGCCTAAGCTCAAAAACGATCCTGCCTATCTTCCGGGTCGATACGCCCTTCAATTTCTTGACACCGACCATGTGGGTGTTATCTCAGAGATTTTGGAGATTCAAGGTGAAGGTTTCACGGCGGGCGGCGCTTCGGCTTCTGGGAATGTGGGCATCATCAAGGCATTGCAAATGCTACAGTTGGGATTGGCTGACGGCTGCATGGTAATCGGCGGCCTTACCGACCTGTCTCCGGTGGAAGTCCAGGGATTTTCCAATGCGGGCGCCATGGGCGGCAAGGTTTTTGTGGATCAACCCGACCAGGCCTGCAGACCCTTTGACAAAGCCCACGAAGGCTTCATTTACGGCCAGGCCTCGGCATGCTTATTTCTGGAAACCCAATCGTCTGCTCAGCGACGGGGAAAGCCTTTTCTTGCCGAGCTTGCAGGGGGCGCCATGGTTCTTGACGGCCACCGTCTTTCAGAGCCGAATGTAGAGGGAGAAACCCGAGTGATGTTGACGGCTCTCGAGCGAGCGGGAGTCGCCGCCGACGAGGTGGATTACATCAACACCCATGGTTCTTCATCGCCTCTGGGCGACACGACGGAAGTACAGGCCATTCGCCGAATCTATCCCAAAAACACGCCCATGTTGAACGCCACAAAGAGCATCACAGGCCACTGCCTTTGCGCTGCCGGGGTTGTTGAAGCGGTGGCTGTGGTGACGCAGATGCAGGAGGGTTTCCTGCATCCCACCCTCAACTTAAATGATCCCATAGATCCCAGCGCCCAATTTGTTGGGCTTCAGGCTATCGAAAAGCCCATCAACATTGCCATGAGCAATTCTTTTGGGTTTGGCGGCATCAATTCCTGCATCATCCTGAAGAAGAACTGAGCCCGGAGCCAGCTAATCGCTTTTTTCAAGAGAGTCAACTTGAACCAGGAATGAGATTCTAGATCGGCTCGCCCAAATAAAGCTTTATTTCCCTTTTCAGGTACCGGAGCCAGGCGTAATATCGGCCGTGAATATACTCTGTGCCGTCTTTCTTCTTTTTATACATAAGGTTTTGACTATTGACGTAGATGGTTTTAACCTCGTCTTTCGAGCATTCTATCTGGACGTCCACTCTGTGCGTCCTAATTAGGAACGACGCCTCAATCGTTGCACCCGTGGTTTTGACAATGGTCCAATTCTTTTTGGTGAGAGCAGCTTGAACTGCCTTTGTTACCTCAGCGACGGAGTGAGGTTTTTTCAATAGAAATGCAGAGTCCCGTAGTTGGACCCTTCTGTCTGCCGTAGCAGGCGCAACTGCGGCTAGGACGAAA
>JBNKOV010000619.1:0-3874 GCA_050294955.1 Holophagae bacterium | reverse complement strand
CCATAGCAGGCAGGTCCCGGGTTGGCGCCGGCAGATTCGGGGCCAACCTGAAATCGTCTTCCGTCAAAGGAAACCTGAGAGCCGCCCCCAGCCGCCACGGTGTGGATTTGCATCATGGGGGCTCTAAGGCGAACGCCCGCCACTTCCCGGTCAAAGGTGCGTTCCGGCGTGCCTGCGTAGTGGGCCACATCGGTAGAGGTTCCGCCCATGTCAAAGGTGATGATCTTCTCATAACCCGCCTGTTCGCAGGTGGCCACCGCGCCAACTATGCCGCCGGCCGGTCCTGAGAGGATGCTGTCTTTACCCTGAAAACGGTTGGCATTGGTCAATCCTCCGTTGGATTGCATGAACATGAGCGGCGCATGGCCCACCCTGTTCTGAACCTGTTCTACATAACGTCTTAATATAGGAGAAAGATAGGCGTCGGCAACGCAGGTGTCGCCCCGCCCAATGAACTTAATAAGCGCCGATGCCTGGTGACTGAGGGAGATTTGAGTAAAGCCTATGTCTCGTGCTATTTCGGCAAGGGCCAGCTCGTGGTCGTGATAGCGGTATCCGTGCATGAGGAGGATGGCGAGGGACCGGTAACCCAAATCATAGGCGGTTTGAAAATCTCGTTGGGCCCGGCCACGGTCCAGGGCTGTGAGCACCTGACCTTTGGCGTCGATCCGTTCTTCAATCTCCACGACCTGTTCCGCAAGTACGTGAGGTTTTTGAATATGAAGGGCAAAAATGTCGGGCCTGTTCTGATAGCCGATATGCAGCGCATCGGCAAATCCCCGGGTAACAGCGAGCACGGTTGGGTCGCCTTTTCGCTCCAGCAACGCGTTGGTGGCCACAGTGGTTCCCATTTTAATGGCCTTTATTTCAGATGCTGGAATGGTTCGCGTCCCCATCATTCGCCGGATGCCTTCAATTGCGGCGTCCTCGTATTGTTCGGGATTTTCCGAAAGCAGTTTTGCCGTTTTCAGGCTGCCGCTGGGATCGCAGGCTACAATGTCCGTAAAGGTGCCGCCTCGATCAATCCAAAATTCCCATGCGCCCTTGCCCATAAAAACCTCCGCGTTCGCTGCATCATATCAGAAATGGGCTTGCAGACGATGGATTTATTCCTTCTAGATTTTCTCTAAATTGGCAGTCAGGGTTTCGGCGGTCTTTTTGCCAATAACACCCGCGAGCTGTTCGGGACTGGCTTCCTTGATGCGCTTCACACTGCCGAAATGATGCAGTAACTTCTTGATGCGGGCCGGACCCAACCCGGGCACATCCTCCAAGCTGGAGGCCAACATGTTCTTTCCCCGTTTCTTACGATGAAAGGTAATGCCAAAGCGGTGGGTTTCATCGCGAAGATGCTGCAACATGCGCAACGCGGGTTCATGGTGGGGAATGGCAACGGGTTCGTTGTCAGCCGTGCGGTAAACCCACTCCTCCCGTTTGGCCAGAGAAATTAAGGGATGATCCCCCAAACCCAGCTCTGTCAAAGCCTTGTGGGCCGAATGCAATTGACCCAATCCACCGTCAATGACAATGAGGTCCGGCAGTTTGGTTCCTTCGTCCAAAAGGCGCTTGTACCGTCTCCCCACCACCTCTTCGATAGAGGCAAAATCATTGGCCCCCACGACGGTTTTAATGTTGAATTTTCGATAGTTCTTCTTGTCCGGCTTGCCATTTTTGAAACAGGCCATGGATGCAACGGAAAGGGTGCCCATGGTGTTTGATATGTCGAAACATTCCATATGCATAGGCAGGGCGTTGAGGTCCAGGACATCGGCGAGTTGAATAACGCCAGGATGGGCTTCGGCTTCTTGCTGCTGCATTTCAAGGTTGATATGGATGTTGGAAAAAGCCATGTCCAAGAGCCGTTTTTTGGCGCCCCGTTCCGGAACGGTGATGGTTAATTTTCGGTCCCTGGATTCTTTAAACGCCTGGGTTAAAAGCTCGAGCCCCTGACTATTGTCCACAACCACTTCTTTGGGAGGGTCTTCATGGTTCAGATAATAATGAGTGAGCCAATTGGCCATGTCGGTTACAGGGTCTTCTTCCCATTCTACTTTGAATTGGGTGGATCGCACGATGCTCCCACCGCGAATGGCCAAGACCAGAATAGCGCCGCTCCAACCATCAGACGAGCGGGCCACGACGTCCAAGCGGTCATATTGGAGAGAGGCTACGTGTTGATCCCTTTGGACATAGGAGACCAGCCCCAACAGATCGCGGAAATACGCGGCTCGCTCAAATTCAAGGTTTTGGGAAGCTGCTTTCATTTCACCGGAGATCTCCCGAATGAGGTCGTCTTTCTTGCCCTCTAAAAACAAGGCGGCCCGTTCGACGCCCATGGCGTAATCCGGCGCTTCCACCAAAAAGTCGCAGGGAGCCTCGCAACGTTTGATATGGTACTGTAAACAGGGACGATAAGATTTGTCGCCAAGGGTAAGGTCACAACTGCGTACCTTGAAATGCTGGTGAATGAGCTTTATGGATCGGCGCGCCGCCCGTGCGCTGGGAAAGGGTCCGAAGTATCTGCCGCCGCCCGTTTTCCTGCGGGTGAGAATAACCCGTGGGAATTTTTCGTTGGTAATCTTGATGTAGGGATAGGTTTTGTCGTCTCGAAGCAGCACGTTATAATAGGGTTTATTGTTTTTGCTGAAGCTGTTCTCAAGCAGCAGCGCTTCACCCTCTGTTTGGGTGGCCACCACTTCGAGATGGTCGATTTCGCTCACCAGTTTTTGGATGCGCGGCCCCTTGGGGCTGTTCTGAAAATAGGATCGCACCCGGTTTCTCAATATCTTCGCCTTGCCCACATAGAGCAATTTGCGTTTTTTATTGCTAAACAGATAGACGCCGGGCGATTTGGGCAGTTCTTCCAGTTGTTTTTGAAGCCGGGGGTTCATGAGCGCTCCAAGCATATCCTTCTCGTGATCATTGTACCCGAAGCGAGCAAGAAAACAAATTCCCCAAACCAGTGCTAGCTACCGGGACCGCAACAGCCAATTCATGCCCTCTCGAATTTTTTGAGGCCCCTGGGTGTCAATGATCTCGCCATGGGCCAAGATGATACGATCAAAATCAAAGGTTAGCAACCGCTCGAAATCGGACCTGGCCAGCTTTCGATCTCGATACATCCAACGTCCCAATTTACTCCAGCCCGGCTTCCCATAAACACCGCCAACCTTGAGATAACATCGGGTTAAAAAATGGGGCGATGTAGTGAAGTTCTCCATCAAATCACAGGTGATCAGGGTGCCGCTGCCTTCGTGCAACACAACGGTTTCATTTAACATGCAACCCCCAATGCTCAAAAGCTTGAGACCGGTCCAATCGGGATGAATCAGGCGCTCATTGAATACGCCGTCAAAGGTTAGATCCTTTCGTTTTTGATGGAGTGTCTCAGGGCCGTGAAGCAGTGCGTCGGGCCACATTCGTTTGGCGTCGCCCGCGTAGAGATGGTGAAAGTGATTGGGGCTTACGATATGGGTTACTTTGCCCAGCCGATCTATTTCCGCCTTGAGAGCGGGGTCCACAAGAATGGGAGAATGAATCAGAAGCCCGCCGCCTTCCAAACGCACAAGGGTCATCCGGGCGCCCAAATGCAAACCCAGAAAGGTTAAGGGGGCTCGCGCCACCCAAATTCCGTCTGCTACTGATTCCAACATGACCCGCGCCTCCAACAACCCGTCCAACTTATACTGAACTCTGACTGAAAACTTGAGCAGCTCTCCCATCGAAAACCTTTGGAAAAACCACAGCCTTTGAGTTTCCAGCCTGTTCCGTCTGACGTTCCCTGAGCCAATCCGCCCATGTGGTTCCCGGTTTGTACAGCATAATCCGCCCGCCTGTGGTGAAGCATCCAAAATCCCCGGTTCGCAATAAACGA
>JBNKOV010000618.1:0-3881 GCA_050294955.1 Holophagae bacterium | reverse complement strand
TCATCCTCGGAAAAATGCTAAAGGCCCATTTTACTACATACGGCCTGTTAATGACGAGAGTTTTCGCGGAATATGTTAGAATGGTGAGACCTTGTCTTATGGTTGGCTGTTTTTTGTAGCCCGCAACATGGTGGAGAAGGAAGCGAGGGTTCACATGGCCAGGAGTCCACAAGAGCTGAAGGAGGCGTTGGACGCCTTCACCAGGAATTGCGAGAATAACCTGAAGTTAGCCCATATGTTATGTGCTGCTTTAGAAAACGGCGAGATGGACGATATTGCGCCCACGCCCTTTCACCTGAACATTATCTTGGACAAATATGTGGAGCTTTTGGACACCCGACTCATTCCCGCCCTGGGCTCGAAACCGCCAACGCCTGTTCCAACGCCCAAAAGACAGGCGCCCCAGCCCGTTGCGCAAGAAGAGCCGCCTTCTCTTTACGAGCGTCACACGCCAAAAACCGTGGGTAAATCCTTCGCCCGCGAGGTTATTGGCGCTCAGGCTCCAAAACCCGCAGCCCCCGTCGCGCCAAAGACCCCGCCTCACCCTGCAGCGGCCAAACCCTTGGCTTCCCAGCCGGTAACGCCGCAGGCGGCTCCTGTCCATCACGTCGCTGGTGAAGAAGAGGATGAACATACCGGCGGCGCCCGCAGGGTTATTCCCCGATACAACCAACGTCTAGCGGTTCGCTATACCGTGGTGGGTCGCGACAAGTCTCCCATCAAGGCGTTTTCGCGGGACATTGGGGCCATGGGTTTGTTTATTGTGGCCAACCGTTTAGAGAAATCAGGCCAGACCTTGAAGATTGAAATCGATCTTCCCGAGCACGGCAAGGTGGTGATGCAGGGCAACGTGGTGTGGACGAAATGGGTTCCTCCCGCGCTGCGCACCGTGGACTATCCCGGTTTCGCGGTTCGCATTGAAAGCGCGCCAGAGGCCTGGTTCTCTTATTTCATGGGCGTTGAGGGCGATCACAACGAGGCTTCTTAATGCCTACACTCTGGTGAGATGGGGATGTCTGCCCAGCATGCGTTCCGCATCGGCGGGCGCCTCTCGGCCTTCCCAGGTGACCAGTTTCCCGCCGTCCAACGCCGCCACGGGCAGGCTATCCACGAAGAGAATGCGGTTGCCCGCTGTCTGGGCCACAGACGGGCCTGGCACGAGGATTCCGGTCATGTTCAGGGGGTCTACGCCGCAGAGATTGACGGGCGTTGGGTCGGGATCGGCGTCTCTCTGGTCACGCAGGGGCGAGAGCGCATCGGGCAAGGCGAATTGCTCTCCAGAGAATCCCTCCACAAAACGTCCCCCTCGAATTCGTCCCGTGGCTTCCAATCGGCGGTAGATATACAATAAATCCCGCCAGGGCAAGGGGTTGGTCTCTCGCTCCAAGACCTTGCGGAACACCACGCCGTAGCGGTGAAGCAGCGTAAGCGCCCGATATTCCAAGCGGTCCTGGTTTTCGGGATCCTGAGGATCCGGGGCGCCTGGCAGTAAGGACCAGCGCCCGGCGTATTCTATGCCGCCGCCTCCATGGCTACGCGCCCGGAAGCGACGTTGATTTTTTACAGCCGCCGGTGTAATGAGGGTGCGAAGACCCGCGTAACTGTCGCAACTCACAAGACCCAGTGCGGTTAGTTCACCCAAGGCGTTCTCCAGCCAGGCAGGCAGCAGGCCGCCGGATTGACGGAGTTCGGCGAAGAATAACGCGCCCCTCTGGCTCAGCAATTCCATGACCTGCTTGCCATAGGCCGACACGTCGTCGGGGGCCGATGCAGCGCACCACACATCTGTATTGGCCCTTGGGAACAGGCTGATGGGCGTGGTTTTCAGCGGGCCAGAGGAGAAGGAGCCGCCCTTGGGTCCGGAGATGCGCGCCCAGGCCACGCGGCCTTGCAGGCAGAGTTGGTCCAGCCAGTGTTTGCCGTAGTTTTTAACTCGCGCGGGCAGCAGGTCCGCCTCCCAGCTTCCCGCTGAGGCCTGGAACCCCTCAAGCAACTCGATAACCGACTCCAGTCCCTCCTCTCCCCTCGCCTGAGATTGGGGATGAACTCGGAGCCAGCGGAAGAGGAAACGCATGAAGACGTGGGCGCTAACCGGTTTAATTCTAGAGCGCAGGCGGTGGATGGTGAGATGGTGGATGCGGGCAAGCAGTCGGCGATTGCACCATTGAACCCCATCCTGGCCTTTCTCAAAACTACCCCTTAGGATCATGCCTTCGGATTCCAAGGCCAGGAGCGCGGCGTCGGTGTGTTGGTCGGTGAAACCGAACCACTGGGCCAGTTCTTTTGCGGTTACGGGTCCGCTGCACTCCATGAACCCGCGAAGCAGTTCAATGCGAGCCTCTTCAGGCTCCCATTCCCGTTGGTCCCGTTCCGGCGCGGTGAGATGGGGCGTCAGGTTCATGCTGGAACAGACGGCTTGCCAAAGGGGCAGGCGTTCGGCGGCGATAAAGAGGGCCTTGGTTTCTTCGTTTAATTTAAAAGTAAGCAACCCGGCTCGCCGTTGAGCGTTTAGGCCATCCAGGGCCGCAACCCAGTGGGGCGCTTTGGCTTGGGATTGAGGCAAACCGCCGAGTTGCAGAAGCGCTTCATGGGCTTCGTCTTCATTTTCGGGTTGCGGCCAGGCCTGGTCCCGCACTGTCTCGATGGCGTCCTCGTCCAGAAGACCCTGATCTCTAATGGTTTCCGGATCCAGGGTTCGGCGCAGGTAGACCGCTTGGGTGCGACGCTCCTCCAGGGGCGCATCGTCCAGAAAGGCATAGGGTTGGGCATTGAGAACTTCGTGGGCCAGAAGCGAGGGTTCGGGCAGATCCAGGCTCCGACATTGAACCTGGCCAGACTTGATGCCATCCAACAACTTCACCAGGCCATCGGCGTCCATCACCTCGTGGAGGCAGTCGTTAATGGTCTGGGCAATAAGGGGATGGTCCGGCACTTCCCGGTCCCCTGCAATATTCTCCAGACAGGCCTGTTGGTCTGGGAAGACCACGGCGATCAGGTTGTCCGCTTCCATGCGTTGAATGTTGGGCGGCGTCTTGCGCCCCATTCTATTGCGCAGAACGGCGAGGGCTCGGTTGGTGGTCCAGCGCCAATGGGTTTGGAACATGGGCGCGTCCAAAAGGGCCTGCACCAACACTTTCACCGCTGTCTGCGCCGAGAGGAAGGCGAACACGTCGTCGAGGGGAAAGGAGTGGGTTGGGCCAAGGGACAGCACGATGGCGTCTTCTGTGGCCGCAGCTTGCAGCTCAAAATTGAAGGATCGACAGAACCGTTTCCGCAACGCCAGGCCCCAGGCCCGGTTGAGCCGGCTGCCGAAAGGCGCATGGATCACCAATTGCATGCCGCCGGATTCGTCGAAGAACCGCTCCATGACCACCTGATCCTGGCGGGGCAGCACGCCCAGGGCTTTTTTGATGGCGGTTAAATAGGCCGTGATTTGACTGGAAGCGGCTTTTGAAAGTTGCAGTTCCTCGTAGAAGGAATCCAAGGCATCGGCTTGATCTAAAAGCGGTTCCAGGTCGCCGCGCAGTTGTGACACGGCTTGAGAAAGCTCATCGGTTCGGCCCGGCGCTTCGCCGAACCAGAACGGGATGGTGGGAGGCATGCCTTCGGCGTCTTCCACCCGCACGGTCCCCAATTCGATCTTCAGAATGCGCCAGGAATGGTTGCCAAGACGGAACACGTCCCCGGGCAGAGATTCCACCGCAAAGTCCTCGTTAAGGGTGCCCACAAACGTGCCCGCAGGCTCCAGCACGACGCGGTAATCCGCATTATCGGGAATGGCGCCGCCATTGGTGAGCGCCGTAATCCGCGCCCCCTTGCGGCCTTTGATTTTACCGTTCACGCCATCGTAGTAGATCCAGGCGCCGCGCCGTCCCCGTTTG
>JBNKOV010000617.1:0-3883 GCA_050294955.1 Holophagae bacterium | reverse complement strand
AAATCCTGAATTTTGCCGCGCGCCAAGGCCGTTAAGCGTTGCGGCAACTTTTCAAAGACCTGGCCGTCCTTGCCAGGAGCCCGTTGCCTCATAAATTGAACAAAAAGTGAGCTTTTGAGGTCGCTGTTCAACAATGCTCGACCTTCAGACATGACCGGAATTCGGGAAGAAGGGATGGACACATCTCGTTTGGTGAGCCAATCCTGACTGCTGTGATCCGAGCTGGGATCTGGCAAGTGAAACCAGTTCTCAGGGTTACATTGAGAACAACGACCGCAGGCCTGAGCATTGTCATCGCCCAATGCCTTCCTCAATGCTTGCATGAGACAGGGCTCTCTACCCATGCCGTAATTTAACATAGCGTTCAATTCGCCTGTTCGGACCTGGTGCTGGCGGGTGTAGCGGGTGAGGTCTGGTTCCTGGGATTTGCCGGTCCGCACATAGACCTGTTTTCCCTTCATTTTCACTTTCTCAACATGGCCCTGCTCCATGAGTTCCGCCATGATAACCGTGACCCGAGTGGGGTGCAATCCCGTGCGAGATTTAATGATGGCTAAATTGGGCCACATCCCTTGGGCGTTGGGTGTTAATTGACTTAAAACCACGTCAAAATCGCTCTGCGTGGGTTGGGCGGAGCGGATGAAGTGGTCCTGAATTTTGCGGTCGGCCTGATCATAAAGAAGCAGACCCGTTGCTGGCAGCCCATCTCTACCAGAACGACCCACTTCCTGATAATAAGCTGTAATAGATCCCGGAACATCTACATGGACAATGAAGCGAATGTCTGGTTTGTCGATACCCATTCCCAGCGCATTGGTCGCCGCAATCGCCTTGTGTTCTCCATTGATAAACCGGTATTGTAATTCCCGTTTGCGGGCAGGGTCGTAACCCGCGTGGTAGGAAACCACATCCAAACCTCGCCCGCTCAGATACTCGGCTACAACCTCGGTTTGTTCTCGGGTTGCGCAGTAGAGAATGCCTGAACCCTCCAGTTCTGGCAACATTTGAGCCAGAACGCCCAACTTCTCAGAGACTCCCTGAACCGGGCACAATGCAAGGGATATGTTGGGACGATCCATTTCTGAGCGCAGTACCTTGAGGGGCGGGCTATCCGGCGCTCTAAGCTGTTGGGCTATATCCTTTTCGGTTCGGTGATTGGCTGTGGCCGTAAGGCCCAATACATGGAGGTTCGGGTGGGTTTGTTCTATTTCATGCACAGCCCTTACTATTTGGCGGTAGGAGGGCCGGAAATCATGGCCCCAAGTGGAGATGCAATGGGCTTCATCCACCACCAATAGAGAGATAGGCAACTCTTGCAGGAATTCGTAGGTGTCAAGATTGTCTAATTGTTCGGGAGAAATGAATAGAATGCGCAGTCGCCCGCTTCTGGCAAGGTTTTTGGTTCGTTCATTTTCCGTGAGATCCTGGTCTGTGTTAATGGACCCTGCCGGAATGGAAAAACGGTGGGTGAGGTGGTCCAATTGGTCGCGCATGAGCGCCAGCAATGGTGAAATGACCAGGGTAACACCTTCAAGCAGCAGCGCAGGGAGTTGATAAAGCAGAGATTTACCGTAACCCGTGGGCTGGATGCATAGCACTCGCTTATGCTCCAGCAAGGTTTGGATTGCCTGCTCCTGACCTGGTCTGAAGTCCTCAAATCCGAAATGTTTTTTCAGTAATTCTTTCAAAGCGGTTTTCGTCTCCATAGGACACACTCTAAAGGTTTGGATTGGGAAAAGCAAGCTTTTTCACAACCAAATAACGCAATTTTCTCTGGTCATGGGCTGTGGGCCTCTTCTCAGCACCCAATTCGTGGTAAACTGAAATATCCATGGGTGCATGCCAGGGTTTCATTCGTTAATCCGGTAGCAATAGAGAGAGGTGGTCCATGAAATTTGCCATTGCCGGTGTTTTTGCAACAATTTTATTAACAGCCATTTGGCTATGCATTCCGGATCGGGGATTAAAACCATTGAAGACCATGCCCGCTCCCCATGGGAAATACAATCAACCCTATCCGGGCGATTGGATGTTAAGGCAGAGGGCCTATCCCCACGACATGGTAAACCCAGCGGCTGTGACTAGAGGCTTAAAGCAGGCTCGAAAGTTGCGGGCGGAAATACCTCAATCGAAAAACGCTGTTTCCTGGGAGATGGCCGCTCAGACTTCCGTTCCTGGCAGGGTGATTCATCTCGCTCAGGGTGCTGGAAACAGAATTTTTGCAGGAACCCCTTCGGGTGGATTATGGCGTTCTCAAGACGAGGGCGCGAGTTGGCAGGCTGTGTTTGATGATATGCCAAGCCTCTCTATCGGCGGCATTGCGGCAGCGCCTTCCTCGCCCAATGTGCTCTATGTTGGTACAGGCTCGGGAAATGGCAGTTACAACTCGGTGTTATATCCCGGCGCTGGTGTTTTCAAGTCAACCGATTCTGGGGATAGCTGGACGCCTGTGGGGTTGGAAGCCACCCGTTTTATCGGGCGGGTGGTTGTTCATCCAACCAACCCTGATATTGTGTTTGTCGCGGCCATGGGACCCATCCAATTCGAAAGTGCAGATCGAGGCCTTTACCGGTCCAAAGACGGCGGGCTCCATTGGGAGAAAGTCCTTTTTGTGAATGAAGCAACGGGCTGTATTGACGTGGCCATCGATCCCAACAATCCCAATCGTCTTTACGCGGCCACCTGGCAGCGGCAGAGATCCAAATTTGGCAGAGAGTACACGGGGCCGGGATCTGCGCTTTGGCGTTCCGATGACGGCGGCGAGAGCTGGACCGCCATGGCCAATGGTCTGCCCGAACAGGGCGATTTGGGGCGAATGGGTCTTGCAATCGCCCCTTCCAGTCCAAACATTCTTTATGCTGTAGGTTCCGATAAGGACCATGAACTGGAAGGCGTGTATAAATCGGTGGACAGCGGCGATTCGTGGACCAAAATAGATACGGGCAACATGTCGGGCATGTACTCTGGGTTTGGCTGGTATTTCTGCAATGTGCGCGTGCATCCCAAAAACCCGGATAAGGTGTTTGTGATGGGTGTTCGGCTCTTTCAATCCGAAGACGGCGGAACCAGTTGGCGGCAATACGACAATACGGTGCCTGTACAACTGAGAAATGACCCGGACTATCAAGTGCATGTGGATTACCACGATCTCATTTTTACCGGGGAGGATGGGGAAATAGGCTACGTGGCAAACGATGGCGGGATCTATCGATCTGAGGGAGAAGCCATTCTCTGGAAGGCTGTTGGAACGCCTCCCGACGCTCAGTTCTATACCGCCGAAATAGATCCCAATTCCCCAAGTCGCGTGTTTGGGGGCCTTCAAGACAACGGCGTGCAGTTCAACAACGCGGGCTCTACCTCGCCCTGGACCTTCATTTTTGGCGGCGACGGCATGCAAATCCAGGTGCATCCCGAAAACTCTCTGAGCATCTTCATGGAATCTCAGTGGGGCTTTCTTTATCATGCTTATAACTGGGAGTATTACCCGGTATACGAAGAGTTGGATGAAAATGATCGGTTTGAATGGAACACGCCCATTCTTCTCGACCCAACTGATCCCAACACCCTGTATGTGGGTTCTCAGCGGCTTTGGCGAGCAAGCGATATCCAGCCAGGAGTTTACGACTTCAGACCCATAAGTGGAGACCTTTCCAAAGGCGGCATTCCCGGATCCACGAGCGCTGGCGCCATCACGGCTTTTGACGTAGCGGCCTCAGATTCCAACGTGATCATAGCGGGCACCAATGACGGCAACGCCTGGGCCACTTCCGACGGTGGCGAGAACTGGCGTCAGCTCTCAGGTCTGCCCGATCGTTGGGTGACTGGCGTGGCCGTAGATCCCCAAGATCCCAATACCGCCTACATTACGTTTTCCGGGTATTAT
>JBNKOV010000616.1:0-3884 GCA_050294955.1 Holophagae bacterium | reverse complement strand
GATTGTCTCAATCGATCCCATGAGCCGCTTTTCCAAGACAGAGGTTGATCTGAACCTGAACATCAGGCCCGGAACCGATTTGGCCCTTGCCCTTGCCTTCATACGCATTTGGCAGGAAGACAAACTGCTGAACAAAAGGTTCATTAACCAGTGGACCGTCAACTCGGAAGGCATTTTAAAAGCAGCGAGATATTGGGATGTGGCCCGAGCCGCCCGGCAATGCGGCGTTTCTGAGGAACTCATCCGCGTGGTTGCAAACGCTTACGCTCGCGAAGAACTCGCCCTCATTCGCTGTGGATGGGGTCAGGAACGCAACCTGAATGGCGGTCAGGCCACCGCAGCTATATTGGCATTGCCGGCCCTTTTGGGAAAGTTTGGCCGTAGGGGTTCGGGTTTTATTCACAGCAACAGCGGCGCTACCTCATTTAACAGGGACGCTGTCTTGGGACCCATAAAACAAGACACCCGCACTCTAAACATGACCCAGCTCTCCAAAGTCCTAAACGAGCCTCAATCCCCGCCAGTTAAAGGGCTTTTTGTATACAATTCCAATCCGGTCGCCACGACGCCAGACCAACAGGGCATTTTAAAAGGCATGGCGAGGGAGGACCTGTTCACGGTGGTCTTTGAACAGGTGATGACCGATACGGCGGTTTTTGCGGATATCCTCTTGCCTGCAACCACCTTTCTTGAACAGTACGAGATCAGAAAAGCCTATGGTAGTTGGGTGGTTGGCGGCGCCAAACCGGTCATCCCGCCCATGGGAGAAGCGAAATCCAATTTAGAGGTTTTTGCCATGTTGGGTAGGGCCATGGGCTCCCAAAATCCCGCTTTTCAGTGGAGTGAAGAGACCCATTTCAATAAGGCGGCCTCGGCCATCAAACTGGGCGAGCAGACTGCCGATGTGGCTGTGTTGAGGCAGGGCCTCATTCACGCCCATGACCACCGCAATGGCGGACCCGTGCCCTTTGAGACCCTCTTCCCGAAAGACAAGGTAGACCTGACCCCAAAAGTCCTGGGTCCCACGCCCTACCATTTCATTGACGTAGAGCAGCAGGGCTATCCCCTGGCTTTTGTCAGTCCCGCCAGCGAAAAGCTGATCACCAGCACCTTTGGCGAATTCAACCTGGAAAAGCTTCAGGTTTATCTACACCCAAACGAGGCTGAAAAACGCGGATTGGAGGACGGAGCCGCAGTTCGGGTTTTCAATACCCTTGGCGAGGTTCATTGTCACCTGAAAGTTACCAATCGAATGGCCCAAGGCTCTGCCCTCATGCCAAAGGGCGCGTGGCGAAAATCGTCTCTTAACGGCATGACCTCAACGGCATTGTGTCCCGACCATGTAGAAATAACGGCGGGCGGCGCCTGCTTCAACGACGCCCGGGTTGAAATTGAAGCCCTCACGGCTTAGGCGCGGCATGAAAGAAGGGCTCTGGGCAATAGGAATCGATGTTGGAGGCACCAAGGTAGAAGGTTCGCTTATCCACCAATCCGGCGCTATAGAAGCGACCAAACGCATTCCCTCTCCCCAGGAAAACGGCCCAATGCTCCAGGCCATTGTGGACCTTGCACACGCACTTAAATCAAACAAAACTCTTGCAGGCATAGGCTTTAGCATTCCGGGCAGCTTGGATCCTCAATCTGGAATATTGAGAAATGCGCCCAACTCCCCTGCCATCAACGGCACGCTGCTGGCCCAGGACCTGAGCCAACGATTGCATGAACCTCTGGCCTTTGCCAATGACGCGGATTGTCTGGCAATGAGCGAGCACCGATTCGGGTCTTGGGGGAAAAGCAGTTTGACAGGCATCATACTGGGAACCGGCATTGGTGTGGGCGTTGTTCACAGCGGCAAACGATTTCAAGGGTTTCGAGGGCTGGCTCCTGAACCTGGCCACTTCCCCTTGGACATCCACGGGCGGCCCTGTTTATGTGGAAATAGAGGCTGCGTTGAAGCCTATCTCAGCGGACCTTCGATTCTCAAACGATACAAAGAGGCGGGCGGCGAGAGCCAGACCACCCTGGAGATCTTCGAAAAAAACCGCGAAGATCCTGTCGCAGCGAGAATCGTGGATGAGACAATGGCTCTATTTGCTCGTTTTATCGCAACACTGGTTTCGGCCTACGATCCCGAAATGTTCGTACTCGGCGGCGGCCTCTCAAATCAACCCCTGTTCTATGAACAAAACGACCTTATCTCCCAATATTGTTTTGGCGCAAATCAGGCGCCGCCCATTGTAGCTGCAAGAGCTGGAGACGCCTCGGGCAAACTTGGCGCGGCATCATTGATTTTTGATAAATTCGAAAATGAATAAAGTGTAAGCATCCAAGTAATATGTGAAAAAACTCCTCTAATTGGCTTGCATTTATACTTCAAGGCTACTAAGTTAAACAACAACGCCAAACCATTATTAGCTCGCTTCCCCCCTTCTGGAGATGATAACCTTACATTCGCTCGTATTCAAGGCTCCCCCCCTGACTTGTTTATGGGCAATATCATATGGCGCGCCTGGTGCGCCCATATCCCCAAAACAAAGGTGATCAATGGTACAAAGGTTTTTAAAATTAAAATGGTTGGTCCAAAGAGCTGAGATCCTGGAAAAAGAGAAACAGGAATTATTTATATCAAGCGAATGCCAAGATGATCCTGAACTGGCTGCCCAAGCCCGCTCCCTTTTGCAAATAGAGTTAGCCACATCAGATATGGAGGTCGTGGATAATCCCTATGCTATCTTGGAAAAACCTGAAAAAAATCACTACTTGGGTCGTTGCATCGGGAATTGGCAAATTATAAATAAAATCTGCGAAGGCGGCATGGGCGCCGTATTCCTGGCTTCAAGAATTGACAGCTTCAAGATGAAAGGTGCGCTAAAGGTCTTAAAATACGGCAGCTATTCTAATGAAACCACCCGTAGATTTCGACATGAGCGACAAATTCTCGCTGGTTTGCAACACCCCAATATTGCAAGATTGCTAGATGGCGGCGCCACAAAGGAGGGAACGCCCTACCTGGTCATGGAGTTTGTTGAAGGTGAGCGGATAGACCACTATTGTAATTCAAGACAGCTCAATATAAAACAGCGGTTGAACCTATTCCACAAAGTATGCAAAGCGGTTTCTTACGCCCATAGAAACTTGATTGTTCATAGGGACTTGAAACCAGCCAATATTCTGGTCACGGCTGAGGGCGAACCGGTGTTGTTGGACTTTGGAATTGCCAAACTGCTGGATGCGGACGCGCCCGATCTAACCGGCAACAATATTTGTCCCATGACCCCAGAATACGCCAGCCCCGAACAGGTTCAGGGCAAGCAGTTGAGCACGGCCAGCGACATCTACAGCCTTGGAGTGCTGGCCTACGAGCTGCTGACTGGCAACAGACCCTATTATTTTGAAAACCGAAGACCATACCATGTGCTTGACATGGTTTGCCATAGAATACCCCTAAAACCCTCTTTGAGCATTCGAAAAGCGATGGATCCAGGCAAGATCAGCCTGCCTGGCGACAAGCTTCCAGAAAGGGTGTCTCGCCAGTTATCAGGAGATTTGGATAATATCATTATGAAATCTCTTGAAAAGGACCCAGCAGACCGCTATGAATCCGTAGATAAATTTGCCGATGATATTCAATGTTTCCTCGATGGTCGCCCGGTGAGCACCCATGCTCCAACGCCTTTTTACGTGATGAGGAAAATGCTCAAACTGCACAAAAGGAAATTTAGCGTAGCCGCTGCTTTTCTTTTAATGTTTACGGGCTTCCTGGCCCATTCCCGCAGCCAGGTCAAGGCATTACAACAAAAGCAGATCGTGATAGAAAGAGAGAGAGACAACGCTGAAAGTTCGGTGGCTTTTCTGGAGAACATTTTTGAATGGTCCCAGCCATA
>JBNKOV010000615.1:0-3886 GCA_050294955.1 Holophagae bacterium | reverse complement strand
GGCAGCAAATTGCCCTTCAGAATTCGTCCTTCCGCGCCCACCAACAGCATCTACGTAGACACCGACGGCGATGTGGGCCTGGGTACAGCGTCTCCTGACTCACAACTGCATGTTGTTGGCCAGGGCGTTTTGATTAGCGATACTGACACTGGCCCGCCTGCCTCCCAAAAGCCCCTTCACGTAACAGGTGAGGATGCCGCTGGATTTATCGAAAGAACTAGCAGCACAGTTAGCAACACTTTCGATGTCCTGACCCTCAAGAACAATGGTCGGTCCTTTATCAACCTTACCGATACCTCGCAAAGCAAAACCTGGTTTTTTGGAACTCAGAGCAACTCCTTTTTCATTAATGACTCAGGAGACGGCGACATTGAATTCAGATTGTATCCAAATGGCAACCTCGATATCTTTGGGACTTTGTCCGAGGTATCAGACGTCAATCAAAAGGAAAATTTCGAAGGTATTGAGCCCAAAGATGTTCTGTCAAGAGTTGTGGACCTTCCCATCTCTACCTGGAACTACATCGACACCGACGACAGCATTCGTCACCTCGGCCCCATGGCCCAGGATTTCTACGCTGCATTTGGTTTGAACGGCATTGACACTCGCATCGCAGCCCTGGATACCTCTGGCGTGGCTTTGGGCGCCATTCAAGGCCTCAACCAGGTCGTTCAAGAGAAAGACACAGAAATCCAAGCTCTCAAGTCTCAGCTTGCCGCTCAGGAAGCCCGTTTGAAAGCTCTGGAAGACGCCCTTCTCAAGTAGTCGTACCAACCAACTTAATTGATGATTATCAAGACCCGGAGGCGTGCTTTCGGGTCTTTTTCTATTTAAATCATGCATGCTCTAAATTATTAAGCTTCCTTACGGCAGACTGCTATGCGCGGGGTTATTTCCAGGGTCCTTTCTGGGGAGAAAAGCGGCTCAAAAGTGAGATAATTTCCGAAAAAGGTTCACTTATTTAGATGTGGCACATACACACTCCCATTTTGCCATAATTTTCGGTGACATTTCCGGAGGAAAGAAATGAGACAGATTCTGGCGGGCATTTGCCTGCTGTCCTTGACTGGCGTTCTTTTTGCTCAAGAGAAGAAGGCTGTAAACAACGATTTCCTAAAACCCGTTATGACCAGTGATCTAATTACACTGCAACCCCTTAAAGAATTTGAAAGCTTTGAGATTACCGTGCGGGGAGCCGACGGCGTTGTATACGTCCAGCAGGTTAACGGCATGCATAATCCATTTATTGAAACCTATGATTTAGACGGAAATTATCTTCCAGATGGCCGTTACGCCTATGAAGTGAGGGCCACGCCTCTCCTGAGCATGGATCAGCGCCAGATGATCCGCAACGCTCGTGAAAGCGGCGATGCAGGTTCCATTCAGGCTCTTCAAGCCGCCGGTCAATTGCCCAGGGGCGAGCAGCCTCAGTCTGGCTATTTCTCTATCGTTAACGGCTTCTTTGTGTTGCCTGAAGTTGAAGCAACTTCCAGAATCGCCGCCAAAACAGACAGCTCCGGTCGTGAAGACGGCGCTCGTCCTGGCGCGCCCACTGGTGGATCTGAAGGCGCCGGCACAGGGGACAGAGGCGACGACGACACCGATCTCAACAATCGCGACCAGCTCATTCTGGACGACCTGATTGTTGACGGCAGCGCTTGTATTGGCTTTGACTGTGTGAACGGCGAGTCCTTTGGTTTTGACACCATCCGACTGAAAGAAAACAACCTGCGTATTAAATTTGACGACACTTCCGTTGGCAGCTTCCCTTCCACCGACTGGCAGTTGACAGCCAACGATTCAGCAAGCGGCGGCGCCAACAAATTTTCTATCGACGACATTTCTGGCGGTCGGACTCCCTTCACTGTGGAAGGCAACGCGCCCAGTCATTCTCTTTATGTAGATGACGGCGGCCGTGTTGGTTTCGGCACCTCCATTCCCGTTGTAGACCTCCATGTGAAGAGCGGCAACACGCCTACCTTGCGCTTGGAGCAGGACGGAACCTCCGGTTTCGCGCCTCAAACCTGGGACGTTGCCGGCAACGAAACCAACTTCTTCATTCGAGACGCATCCAACGGCAGCACTCTGCCCCTTCGCATTCGTCCCGGCGCAAACTCCAGCAGTATCTTCATCGATACCGACAGCGACGTGGGTCTTAGCACGGCTTCTCCAGACGCCCAACTCCACGTAGTTGGCGATGGCGTTCTTATCAGCGATGTGGACAGCGGCGCTCAAACCGATCAGCGACCTCTCCATGTGGTTGGTGAAGATGGTTCAGCCTTCATTCATAGAAACAGCAGCACGCCTAGCAACACCTTTGACATTGTGCAAATGGTGAACAATGGTCGGGTTTTCTTGAGATTGGAAGACACCTCTCAGTCCAAAACCTGGTTCTTCGGAACCCAGAGTCAGGACTTCTTTATCAATGACGCAGGCGACGGCGACACCGAACTGCGATTGTTCGCCAACGGCAACATGACCATTAACGGTACGTTGACCGAACTCTCCGACAAGAACGCCAAAGAGAACATTACCAGCATCAAGCCCGTAGACGTTCTCTCAAAAGTGTTGGACCTGCCTTTGTCCACCTGGAACTACATCGACAGCGAAGAAACACATCTTGGCCCCATGGCTCAAGATTTCCACGCTGCTTTCGGCTTGAACGGATCTGATGTGGGCATTACCTCCATCGACACCTCCGGCGTTGCTTTGGGCGCTATTCAAGGCCTTCACCAGGTCATCGAAACCAAAGACGCCAGAATCAACGAACTTGAAAAGAAACTGGCTGATCAGGATGCCCGTCTCAAAGCATTGGAAGCTGCGCTTCTCAAGTAAACCCACAATCTTGTAAAACGGTCACAGAGCTCGGGAAGCCATGCTTTCCGGGCTCTTTCCGTTTGGTTAGAAGGATTTCCCCAAAACGGTCACCTTCGGCCCTTCTGCAATCCTCTTCTTTACCCATTCCGGGTCACGGATGTAAATGGTGTTATGAGATCCGTACTGCGCCGCTTCTTTCAGCGCCCGATTGAAGGGTTCATAGTGGTAGGGTTTGAAACCCATATCCAGCAATTGTCGGTGAATGGCTTCATCATCAAACCCATACCTGGCCCCAAGGCCGTTTAACTCAATAATAATCGCCTTTAGCTGCGAGTTGGCCAGAGTCTTTTGAGCGCCGCCAATAACCTGCGTTTCAAAACCCTCCACATCAATCTTCATGAGAAGCGGACATTTGCCCTCCAGCACGCTGTCCATATCGCGCACCTTTACTTCCACCCGGTTCCCGTCTGTATCCGCTCCCTCTGGCAACACATGGTTGGTGCAATCCTCATCCGATGTAAACACCAGAGTCTCTTCCTTCGAGCCCAACGCCATGTTGAAATGAGACACCCGTTCCGCCATATCGTTCAGGCGCACATGGTCAACCAGCCTTGCATAGGTTGAGGGAATTGGTTCAAAGGACATGGTTTGAGCCGCTCTAACCCCGGATGCCAGCACCGTGTAAACTCCAACGTTGGCGCCTGCGTCCAAAAAGAAATCATCGGGTCTTAGAAAATGCAGGACAAAGGCCATATCGTTGAATTCGGCCAGGCCCACGTAATAATTTCCCGTCGCCGAAGTAACGCCTTGCTGAACAATCAAGCGGGCGGGATCGACAAAGGGAATGATCATGGCTTTTCCCGTGAGGCGACTGGCTATCTGCCATTTCACGAACCTTTTATAAGCCTCCCATTTGTGATCTCGGGTTAAGGGATGTCGTGAAAAAAAGGAACGAATTCTGGCTAAATCCTTGAGCATCAATCAAACCGCCTTTCAAAAACATCAACTCCGATATTCTACAGGGTTCTACGGGGGAAACAAGCGTTCAATTGGTTCCTGCCCCATTTTC
>JBNKOV010000614.1:0-3888 GCA_050294955.1 Holophagae bacterium | reverse complement strand
GGTGCGCGCAAACAGTTGCAGAGATTTGGTGGCCCAGTTATGACGGACCATTTCAGCCGGGGGCGGCGTCAGATAGCCCCAGTCCATATCCTTACTGGCCTCATGAGAATCTTCCTCGATTAGGGCCGGAGATTTGGGCGCTCTGCGAGCTCGAACTGTTTGGAGGAAGAAAAGTGGGACCAGGAACAAAAGGAAGTGATAAACTCCGCCCGCTGTGGTGTTGGCGCTCAACCAGAAGCCCGCCCCGGTTCCCAAAACCGGCATGAGAAAGAAGTAGCCAAAACCTTGCCCAGCCTTGTCTTCAGTAATGATCAAGGAAAAAAGCGCTTGAGCGCTTGTGATTCCAACACCCAAAAGGACAGCGGAGGCAACAGCCAATGCGGTTGTTTCGTTGGCTGTTTGGGCAAGTGGTGCAAGCAAAGTCAGTCCAGCAAACATGAGCTGGGTTGCAACGGCTGCCCTTTTTAAACCCAAAGTATCGACCAGTCTTTGGGCAAATAGAGCGCCTGCGGCGAACACCAGCAAAGCGACTGTTGGCCACGAGTGGGATAGATGCCAATCGGAAGATACAATGCGAATGCTCAAGAAGGCGAGGAGCCAGGTTGATGCGGCTGAAAAAAACATCCCTGAAAACAAAAATGCCTTCGCATCGCGGTACATTTCCGAAGATCTACCGAATTCTTGGATTTCTTGGGCTATAGGTTCCCTAATCGTATCTATATGTACCGGTTCTGGCGGAGTGGATATCCACCATAATAAAAGGAAAAGGAGGGTGCATAGGCCCAGGACAACAAAGGCGGATGAAGAAAAGGCCGGAGAGTCTGAGAGGAATAATTGGAAAAGCAGCATGAGGCCTGTTATTCCCGAAATGCAGGCCAGGTCCAGTCTGGAGCGACGAAGCATTTCGGCTTGCGGTGTTTCCGGGAGCATGCTTTTGTGGAACAATTGGGCAATGATAAATGCAGATGGAAAGACGGACGCCACCAAAGGCCATGGAAAGAAAGACCCTGTAAGATAGTTGAGCCCTGAGAGAATGAGAAGCGCCAATCCCCAAGCGAGGGCGAGTCGTTTTTTATTCTTATATCGATCGACTAGGGCTCCCAAGCCTGGAAGGAGAATCGCTGCGATGATGGTAATGGCCACGGGAGGCCAAAAGGATCCTTTTACTTCGGCTTGTATTCCGCTCAAGATGAAAAGGGCCAGCGCACTTCCCAAGAATAGAGAATAGAGCAGCCATGTCATGTTTTTTTGCGACGAACGATTTTCCATAAGGTTACTGTTCAACCACTGGTTGGGGTCTGGAAGCCCTTGTGTTATTTGGGTATATTGATAAAGCTTAAATAGTGTTTCAGCTCTTCAATTGAGGCGCTTATGTCTTCGAAGGCCCGGTGGGTGTTGGCTTTGGAGAATTCGATATTATAGAGGTATCTGAATACCTGCTTAAATGAACTCACATCGATCATGCGATAATGAAGGTTGTTCGCCAGGCGCTTCATATACCGATCAATGAACTTGCGATCCTGGTGAATGGAGTTCCCCGCCAAAATGGGCTTGTCTTCGCCAAAATGTGTGTGAATAAAATCGATTATCTCCTGCTCTACAGTTTCAAGAGCCTTGCCGTTGGGCACCAATTCCAAAAGGCCGCTTTCCGAATGGGTTTTAGTATTCCATTCATTCATTTTAGCCAGTTCGCTTTGGGGCTGTTGAACAACTGCCTGATAGCGATGCAACTGATTGAGCTCCAGGTCGGTAACAATACCGGCAAATTCCAAAATAACGGATTCGTAGGGGTCCAGGCCCGTCATCTCCAAATCTACCCAGAAAATATTCTTCATATTGCTCCTTCCAAAACGAATCAGACCGCCCCTGGTTAGGGGCTCCTTATCGCCTTTACTTGAGGCGAGAACAAGGAGTATTCACCACAGGTAGTAATTTTATCATTGAATCGCTAAAAAGTTGTGTATGAAAATGGTCTCCCTTTCAAGATTTTGCATAAAATGACTTCACAACTAAAACATTTCGGTATTTATCCCTTGTTTCATGACAAATAATTGGTTTTTTATTGGCCGTTCAGCCCAGGGATATGCATAAAACAGCCGTTTTCCCATTTTGCCGTTCATCTTTTTCTAGACATCCCTCAAAAAATGGTTATGGTTTCCTATAGGGACTCGGGCGCGGCCGCGTCACAAAGATCATTTTGGAGGATGCATGATGAATGGATCTCTGATTAAACCCCTAGCCATTAGCCTGTTTTTTGGGCTCTTGCTGCCACAAGCTTGGGGAAATGAAGCCCTATACAATCTGCTCGACTCACGTGCTAAGGATATTGAAGAGAAGGTGATCACCTGGCGGCGAGACCTGCACCAGAATCCGGAATTGTCGAATCGTGAGTTCAGAACCAGCAAATTGGTAGCCAGCCATCTCAAATCGTTGGGGATGGAAGTGCAAACCGAAGTGGCCCATACCGGCGTTGTCGGATTATTGAAAGGTGGGTTGCCTGGGCCGGTAGTTGCCCTTAGAGCTGATATGGATGCACTCCCTGTAACGGAAAATACCGATTTGCCATTTGCCTCAAAAGCCGTTTCTGAATACAACGGGCAGAAAGTAGGCGTCATGCATGCCTGTGGTCACGACGCGCATACCGCGATCCTCATGGGCGTGGCTGAAGTTCTTGCGGGTATTAAAGATCAGATTCCCGGAACTGTGAAGTTTATTTTTCAGCCGGCTGAAGAAGGCGCCCCTCAGGGTGAAGAAGGCGGCGCGGAACTCATGGTTAAAGAAGGGGTCATGAAGAATCCTGAAGTTGAGGCCGTCTTTGGGCTGCATATTTCTTCACAAAGTCCATTAAATTCTTTGAGTTACAGGCCAGGCGGACTAATGGCGAGCTCGGATCGACTCTCGATTTTAGTGAAAGGGAAGCAAGCCCATGGCGCATCGCCTTGGAGCGGCGTCGATCCGGTCGTGGTTTCGGCCCAGATTATTCTTGCGCTTCAAACCATTCCGAGCAGGCAAGTGAATGCGACACTGGCCCCATCAGTGATTTCTATTGGGAGCATTCACGGCGGCGTGCGGAGCAACATCATACCGGGTGAGGTGGAGCTGGTTGGCACAATCCGGTCTCTTGATCCAAATATGAGAACCAAAATCCACGAGCGAATTCGTCGTACTGCAAAAGGCATTGCAGAGAGTGCTGGGGCTCAGGCGGAAGTGAAAATAGATTTGGGCTATGATGTTACCGTGAACGATCAAGCGCTTACCGCGAAAATGCAATCCACTATGGAGCGAGTTGCCGGAGCAGATAAGGTCCTGAATATTCCCCCAATTACCGGTTCGGAGGACTTCTCTTTCCTGGCCGGTGAGGCGCCCGGCCTGTTTTTCTTTTTGGGAGCGACTCCCGAAGATGTGCCGCTTTCGAAAGCGACTGGGCACCATACGCCCGAGTTCTTTGTGGATGAACAAAGCTTCCTCCTGGGGGTTCGAGCCCTATGTCATCTGACCATGGATTACATGGTGGGAGCAGGCAAATAAAATGGTGTAGGATGCGGCTCCTGTCCGGTCTTGTGGCGATAGGCAATTCCCATTAAGCCAGGCCTGAGCCCTTCCTTTAAAAAAATGGATGATTCACCCTCAAATATTGAGGGAAGACGCTTGCCAAAAATAAAATCTCATCCTATGCTGTAGGCTCTTGGGGCCTGTTGTCTTTTTTTACAGGGAGGATTTTTATGAAGCGTGTATTGGCTGTTTTGGCTGTTTTTTTGTGTATTGGCGTAGGAGCGTACGCTCAGGAAAGACTCTGGCTGCGTTATCCCGCGATATCGCCGGACGGCAGCACCGTGGTGTTCAGTTACATGGGCGATTTATACAAGGTTCCTGCAGGTGGAGGTCTGG
>JBNKOV010000613.1:0-3891 GCA_050294955.1 Holophagae bacterium | reverse complement strand
TAATGTGCCCCCAGGTCAGAGCAAGCGTTCTCTAGAATCTACAGTGAGATTACGAGACGGGGAAACCATCATCCTGGGCGGTTTGATCACCGACAGCCACAGCGTAGCAAGAGAAGGCATACCCTACCTCTCCCGCATCCCCCTGGTGGGCGCCCTTTTCCGCAATAAAAAGACAGCCAAGCAGCTCAACGACATGGTAATCTACGTAACGCCTCACATCTACTATGGCTCCAGAGACTCGCCGGAGTACCTGAAAGACAAGAGCCAATTGGAATACAACATCCCCAGCCAGTGGGAGTTGTATAAAAAGAAAAAGAAAGACAGGAAAAAAAAGCGGCGCTAAGCGCCCATAACCGATAAACTACAAAGACACCGGCCTCCCCTGGGAGCCGGTGTCTTTTTTTATACAACCCATGTTTGCTATGAGCTAAAAGATAAAGAACCTCAACTCACTCCCTATCTTGGCGCAATTCATTAAAATGTGGTACAGCGATCCGAATATGGGATAACTCGCCAGAATCATTGAAATGATACTCAAGATTGCCGATCGTCGCCACGCCCTCAGACAAGGAAACTCCCAACCATTGCGCAACCGCATCCCGAGATGGCTTTTCTTCCAGACTATTGGCAAAACTCACCAAATCTGCAAGAGCCTCGCCTTGTTCACGGTTATACTGTTCCATGTAAGTCTGGGTTATGCCTTCGTCTAAGAGATGATATAGGCTCCAACCATTAAGAGCAAGGAGAAGAAGCGCAAGAATCCATCCAGCCCATGCAAAAGAAGTGCTTTTATTCATGGCGATTCTCCCGTTATATAATCTTGGATTTGAAACTCCAAAAGAACGCCCTTATCGTCGAACCGAAACGAAAGAGCGCCACTATGGGTCCAACCTTCCTTTTCAAAAGCAGCGCCTTCGCCATGACGCATCGCCGACCAATTTAGCACCTCATCCCTGGTCAGACCGGAGAAATGGTCCACAAAAGCAATCAGATTCTGTGACGCCATTTTAACATCCTTGGGGTCTAGCATTGCAGGAGAATAAGGAATCTGCGCCACCCATCTGAAAAAAAGAAAGGAAACCAAAAAAACCAGTGCGAAAATCCAACCCAAGAACCTGGCCATCAATTATCCCCCCAACACTTAATGAAGTTCCCTAATGGATGGAAGAACTCAGAATCTACCCGGGTTTCTTTTTTCTTTGTATAGAAATGTGGTGGGTTGAACTTTTGATGGGAGTCTGGACAGACAAACAGTGAATAAAGCAGTAGTGATAAAATAAAAAACGGAGCAAAGAACTTTAGCATAATTATTCCCTTAGCAAAGGTATCCTAATTAAAAAAAGAGAACAGAACAATAGATGAATTAAACTGCGTTTCAATCAGCTCAACCCGAACGGTTCGACTCACTAAGCCTATACCCGCTTGCCCAGATTTTCAACTCCTTTTACAGATGGAGGGGGTTTTTACCAAGAAATCATACTTACCCCAAAACAACTAAACGTCTCAAAGAATTGAACTTTTATTCTCAGCACTTTCCAGCTCCTAGATTTTAACTTTTTCCAATCGCCGAAGCAAAACAACGGTTTTCACCATCTCACTGAGGCGATGGAATTTACTGAGGCGCAAACTGCCTGACAAACCACAGCAGCCAAAAGTCATACAAAAAAAGCCACGCAAAACCACCAAAGACCTGTTAACTTAAAAGACACCGACCTCCCCTGGGAGCCGGTGTCTTTTTGTTTTTAACCCATT
Organism: Holophagae bacterium; assembly: GCA_050294955.1. GTDB lineage: Bacteria > Acidobacteriota > Holophagae > Acanthopleuribacterales > Acanthopleuribacteraceae > JBNKOV01. Next base: position 2,139 of record JBNKOV010000613.1, on the reverse strand, counting down.
ATTTCGCTGAATATGAGAACGCCATGAAAACCATCTCCCAAAAAACAGCTTTTTCCAAAAGCGCCATCTGGAATCTCCAGCGGGACTACTTTCAAGAAGCTGGCATTGATGCGTGGCGGCAAGGGGTGGTGCCTCACTATATCACCAGCAACACCGTTATAGGCGAGACCTATGCGGAGTTGATTTTCGCTCTGCTTAAAGATCTGGCCTGGTCTGGAGATGTAACCCAAAGGGTCCACATTCTCGAGCTTGGCGCCGGCCATGGCAGGTTATGCTTCCACATATTGAAACACCTCGATCGGTTGACCGCCTTTTATCCCCATCCTCTACCGCCCTTCCGCTATATTCTCAGCGACTTCACTCAGCAGAACCTGGATTTTTGGAAAACCCACCCCCGGTTTCAGTCTTATTTTGAGGCTGGCGTGCTGGATTACGCTCTTTTTGACGCCTGTAATACATGTACTCTGGAGCTGCAATACACTGGAGACATCATCGAGCAGGACCAACTCAACCAACCCTTGACAGTGCTTGCAAATTATTTCTTTGACACCATCCCTCAGGAATTGTTTAGGGTAAAAGACAGTCAGGTAGAATTGGCCACGCTGGAAGTGAAGGAACAGGTTGCCAACGAAAGCGGCCATGCAGCTCTACGTCTGGAAAACATGCAATTCAAGTATGATACGCAACCCATCGAATTCCCCATTTACAGATCTCCCCTTCTCAATGACCTTTTAGACGCCTACCGTTGCGACCTGGCCGACACATGGCTGCTTTTCCCTCATATGGGTCTTGAATGCCTCCAACGGTTGAGATCCCTCTCTCGTTCCGGTCTCATCCTCATTACGGCAGACAAGGGTCAACATGAATGGGAGACGCTGGACCACAGCGCACCTCCCGAAATCGCCACCCATGGCAGCTTTTCTCTTTCCGTAAACTACCACGCTTTCAAGGCATTTACCGAAATGCAGGGCGGAAGGACCCGCTTTCCACAACAGATGACCCACAGCCTTGTGGTGGGATGCATGATTCTAACAGACAACCCGAGGCAATTTGGAGAATTAGAGCAGGCCTATGAGCGCAACGTCGGCGATTTTGGCCCTGACGACTATTTCAGCCTTAAGAAACTCATAGAGTCCAACATGAACGCCATGTCCATGCGCGACATCACAGCCACCATTCGGTTAAGCAGTTACGACGCCCGCTTTTTCACGCAAATGCTGCCTAGAATCAACCAGCTTCTTGGCGATTTAGACGACTCAATGCGATGGACCCTCTTCCAAATGGTCCACAGGGTTTGGGAAAAATACTTTCCCTTGCAGGAGGAGAACGACCTTGCAGCCAAAATCGGCAACCTCCTTTTAGAGTTGGACTTCCCCAAAGAAGCGCTCACGTATTATGAACGCTCTATTCAAATATACGGCTCAGATGATGATGTATTATTCCAATGTGCGGTGTGTCATCATTGTTTGAACAATACCTCAGACGCAACGACAATCCTCACGGACCTTATCCAACGAGATCCTTGTGATAAGGAAGCCCGAGAGTTATTATTGTCGATAAAGACTGGAGCGTAGAAAGCGGACGCTTTCGCCATATGGAATGAAAAAAGGCCTGTGATTGTTAGAAAGTAGGCGGCAAGAGATTCGTCTCTCAAAGGAGCGTGACATGAAAACTGGACGACAAAAATTAAGTTTCGTAAACCAGGAAGGCCAAACACTCTCCGGACTGTTGGAGATGCCCGCAGGGGAGGTCCTGGCCACAGCGCTTTTTGCTCATTGTTTCACCTGTTCCAAGGATATCGCTGCTGCCAGTAGAATTAGCAAGGCGCTTGCAAATAAGGGGCTTGCTGTTTTACGCTTCGACTTTACCGGCCTGGGCAACAGCGACGGCGATTTTGCAAACACCAACTTTTCGTCCAACATTGAGGATCTCACAGCCGCTGCAAAGCACCTGGCTTCAGAGATTGCGCCGCCTGCATTGCTGATTGGCCACAGTTTGGGCGGAGCCGCTGTTTTGGCGGCGGCTGGCCGAATACCAGAGGCAAAAGCAGTCGTCACTATTGGAGCGCCCTCAACGCCCGGGCATGTCCGACACCTCTTTGCAGGATCGGAAGCGGAAATCATGGAAAATGGCCAGGCC
>JBNKOV010000612.1:0-3892 GCA_050294955.1 Holophagae bacterium | reverse complement strand
GTTCAAGCCAGGGCGCAATAAGGCAAGGGAAGGCACACCGTTGATTTTGTCTCGGGCTTTGTCTTGATGACCACTCCAGAGAAAATTGGAGAAACCCATCAAGCTAAACGCAATCATGTAAAGAGGATCAAATGGTAAGCGACCCCAAACCAGGAAAGTGAAACAGAACACGCCCAGCAGTTCTTTCACAGGCGCAAAACCATGGATGACATTTAAAGTGGCCATGAGGTACATGAACCCTGCGAGCCCCAAAATGGCCAGCCAGACCAGGTCGATTTTTCCTAGATCAAAGAGAGCGATGGCGGCCAACACGGGGATGAGGATCAAAAAAACCATATTGAGCAGACGGTGTCCCTGATGACGCGCCTCAGTTTCCTCTTGAAAATGTCTTTCAAGAAAGCGATCCAAGCCATAAATAGCGAAAACGCCTGAGAAAGTGAGAAAAACAAGATGCTTGGGAAAGGCGTCCCCCAAGAGCAAGGCCGCTTCAAGCTGACATAAAACCATCACCAGGCCCGGCCATAAACCCCACGTGGACAACCCGTTCAAAAAGGGTCTGATCCGCATTTTAACTGCCTTTTTTGGGTTCATGGGAACAACCTGAAACTCTTCAATCTGCAACGCTGGATGAAACCGAAGGCGTCTACGGTTTCACCCAACTGATTTTTGAGAGTTAAAACGGAAGGGGTCCCAAATTTGCGGGATCGCCGTCTCCCAATTGTTTGATGAGTTCTTCCTTGAAGTAATTGACATCGGAGGACCCCAGCAATCCAGAGACCCGCTCTTGATAATGCTTGTAACTACGGTCCAGGTCGTCTTTTAACTTACTGTACAGATTTCCGCTTTTACGGGCGCTCTCAACAATCTTCTCGTTGTAGAGCTTTAAATCGGAAACCAGTACGCGAGCCACTCTCCGGGCCTTTTTAACGGATGGGTCTTCATCTGCAGCAGGCGAAACCGAGGGTGGCTCTGGCGGCAGTTCAAAAGTTGGGGCGGGAGGCGGTTCGAAGGTGTCGTCGGATGCTTCAAAAGAATCTTCAGTGGGTTCAATTTCCGAGATAACCACGGCCCTAAGCGGCGAAACCTCAGGTTCGGCGGGCTCAGGCGCTTCGACAGGAGTCGGGGCGGCAGGCGCAACCTGTTTTGGCGCTGCTGGCTGAGGGGCTTGCGGCCTTGCAGCAACGGGATTGGTGTCCTCTTTTGGAGCCTTTAACTTAGACGTAACCAGGGTTAGCTCTACGCCTACGAGATAACTGTAGAATTCAATAAGCTCCTGGCCTTCAAGATGGGGCTGTGAACCCGAATCGATGTAGAGGACGGCAGCCGCCTTGTTCTTTACCGTAAGCGGAAAGAAACTGGACTTGAACGGCATGTACCCGTCGAACTGGGTAATCTGGTCGGAGATGTCGCTTAAATCGCTGAAATTGGCAACCAGTGGTTTCTTCTGATGAATCACCCGCGCCAATTCAGGATAATCCTCGATAGACCACTTCACCTTTTTCATGGATCCCGTCAGAAACGCATCTTCAAAGCCAGAACCGGACCATCCGTGAACATTGGCGCCTTTTCTGATGAGCAGAAGAACCCTGGGCGCGTGCTTGGAAGCCAGTTCCACCAGCAAATTGAGCAACTCCACTTGGGAAAAAGCGCCGCTCAACTGGTTCATGATCGCCAAAAGATCCGCAGGTTTCACACCGCCGCCAGAACTTTCCGCCGCTGCGCGCATCTCGGCCACTTCGCGCATCAGACTATCATTCAGAGAATTGAACGCTTTCTGAACTTTTGTCTGGGCCTCATCGATAAGAAGTTCAATCGTTTGTTCCGCCATTTAGCTCCTCTCAAAACCCTGAATTAGATTTAACTGTTCATCCCCTAAAAAATTGAAGGGGCGCTTTCAAAACGAGCCGAACCCAGAAGGACCATCTTGAGAACAACCCGCCCATAAGGACTGAAATTCATCTTAAATGAATGGGACTCTCAAGAAAGCCACGCGATTCATGGCAGAGAACCGCTCGTTTCAGCTAATATCATATCCTGTCAGTGCCTTCAAGTTAAGCTTTTTTCCAAAAAGGCCACGTAATTTACCCGTGGCCAGAGGCAGAATCGCATCATTATTGAGTTTGGAATTTTCATCTCACCGGCAAAATACTATATGAAGCCAAACCCCCAGAAGGTAAGCGCAGCAGTGGACGGCAGAAAAAGCTATTTGCATCAAGGCTCGTAAATGCTATGCTGTAGATGACCTTTTCGGCAAACGTGGAAAGGCCTTTTTTATTATTGGGAAAAGTGAATGGATTTGCACGGCGCAGAATTTAAAAAACTCAAAAAGCGTATTTTACACAACACCGGCAAGGCCATTGCCGACTTCAATATGATCGAAGAGGGCGACAAAGTTATGGTTTGTCTCTCTGGAGGCAAAGACTCCTACGCCATGTTGGATGTCTTATTGGAGCTTCAGCGCAAGGCGCCCATCCATTTCGATATTCTGGCCGTCAATCTTGATCAGGGACAACCCGGCTTCCCCAAACATGTGCTGCCGAAATATCTCCAAGAATTGGGCGTCAATTTTCGCATTCTCAACGAGGACACCTACAGCATCGTGAAACGGGTTATTCCAGAAGGCAAAACCACGTGCAGCCTGTGCTCACGGCTTCGACGCGGCATACTCTACACCTGCGCGGATGAAATGGGCGTCACAAAAATAGCCCTGGGCCATCATCGCAATGATCTTCTTGAAACATTATTCCTGAATTTGTTCTATAATGGAAAAATGAAGTCTATGCCACCCAAGCTTCTTAGCGACAATGGCCGACATATCGTAATTCGACCTCTTGCCTATGTGAAGGAATCTGATCTTGAAGACTTTGCACGGTATCGCAACTTTCCCATCATTCCCTGCGACCTTTGCGGTTCTCAGGAAAATCTTAAGCGAAAAGAAGTCAAACGCATGTTGGCGGGCTGGGAAGCGGAACAGCCGGGAAGGCTGGACATCATTTTCAGCGGGCTTTGCAACGTAGAGCCCGGCCACCTTGCGGACACCGGCCTTTTCAACTTTCAAAACCTGGCCCGCACCAGCGAACCCATTGAAGATACGGAAGAAGAAATCGCGTCCATTCTGGTGGTTTGAACCATCATCCTGAGGTATCCCGTTGATCAAAATAAATTCACTTACCTTTGGGGAAATTGAAATAGACGAGAGCACCGTCTACACCTTCAAAGACGGCATCCCAGGCCTGAGCGCCATCAAACGCTACGCTATTGTAGAGTCCGATGATCTGGCTCCCTTCTCCTGGCTGCAATCCTGCGAGGAACCCTTTCTCAGCATCATGATGCTGGATCCCGCTCTCATCGACCCCACTTACAAGGTTCGGCTTGCAGACGAACACGTCTCGCTTATTGGGGAGTTCAATCCCGAAGAGATTGGCGTTCGCGTCTTGGTCGTTGTTCCAAAAGACCCATCGAAGATGACCGCCAACCTCTTGGCCCCCATCATTCTCAACCCCAAAACCCTTAAAGGCGCCCAAATTGTGGTAGAAGGCACTCGTGACATGCTTCGCGTCAAAGTAATCAATAGCTGAGGTACCGGATGTTAGTCTTTTCCAGGAAGAAAGACGAAGCGATCACTATCGGTTCGGAAATCGAAATTAAAGTCATTTCCATCGGACGTGATACGGTGAAACTCGGCATTTCCGCGCCCAGGCATATCACCATTCACCGCAAGGAAATTTTTCTGGCCATTGAAGAGGAAAACCGGAAGGCGGCGGCAAAAGCCCTTAACTCCAACCAGTTGGACCTCCTCAAAAATCTGGTCAAAAAGAAGTAGCCCTCTCATTGGGGGCGTCCATTAAGCCACCTAAGTCAGAGCAAGCACCCAGGCCAAATTGAAAACAAA
>JBNKOV010000611.1:0-3894 GCA_050294955.1 Holophagae bacterium | reverse complement strand
AGCAGGTGGAGGAAGAAGCCATCGCCCATGCTCGCGAGTTTGTCCAGGTGTTTGGCAAGGAGATGGATTCCAAGAAAAAGACCGTGAGACCCTCGTTGAGCAAGCCGGAAAAGACGGCGGCGGATCGCAAGGAAGGCAAGGTCTCGGTTCTCGAAGAGCTAACCAATAAAACCGTGCCTCAAAAGATACAGGCCGCTATTAAAGGAGACCGGGAGGTCCGCAGCATCCTCATACGAGACGCCAATAAGCTGGTCTGCTGCGCGGTAATCAAGTCGCCCAGGATCACCGAGTCTGAGGTGGAGTTCTACTCCAATTTGCGCAACGTGCAGACCGACGTGCTCCGTCTGATCGCCCAAAACCGGGAATGGATGAAAAGCTACAAGATCACCAGCAACCTGGTGAAAAACCCCAGAACGCCTTTAACCTTCACACTGAAAATGCTTCCAAGGCTCAATAAGCAGGATCTCAAGAATCTGGTGAGGGATCGAGGCGTGCCTGAAGCCCTCAGAACCATGGCCAGGCGATTGGTAAGAGGAGGGGCGTAAGAAAAATGGAGAGATTGTTTGACAAGGTGACTGGGATTTTCTAAATTGAGACTAGTGTTGAACAAATAAAAAGGAGCATTCAACATTCAGATGGACTATTATGAAATTCTAGGTGTTCCAAGAAATTGTGATCGAGACGCCTTGCACCGCGCATTCAGGCAGTTGTCGAAAAAACACCATCCGGATCGGTTCTCCGAGAACGCTCGGGCCGAGGCCGAAAAAAAATATCAAAGCATCGTGGTTGCATTTAATAAGTTGAAGAATCCAACACAGCGGGCTCAGTATGACAGCACCCTCTCCGCCGTTGTGAAGAAGGCGGATGAAAATGCGGATCCTGCTTCCCTGGCCCTTAAATTTTTTAAAACCGGCCAGGCTAAGATGGACCGAACCGATTTTGAAGGCGCATTAGACGCCTTTAATAAAGCGGTTCATTATCGTCAAGACCCCGAATATTACTATCACAAAGCCCTTGCAGAAAAGCAACTGCCTAAGCTGCAAAAAGACGCAGTGAATAGTCTACAAAAAGCCATAGCCAAGAACCCTAGAAACCCGAAATATTATTTACAGCTAGCTCGTTTTTTCATAGATTTCGGTTTAAATGTTAGGGCGCGGACAGTAGTTGAAAAAGCGGCTTCCCTGTTTCCGCGAAATGAGGAGATCCAGGAATTGGCAAGAGAGCTCAATCCTGAAAAATACAAGAAGGGCGGCCTGCTTGGGAATCTCTTCGGACGAAAGAAAGGGGGATGACGGGTGCGATTCAATTCGTTTGTTGCCACGGATGTGGGCATGAAGAGGAAAGCCAACGAGGACAATTTCTGCTCCAATAAGGAGCTGGGTCTTTTTGTGGTGGCGGACGGCATGGGCGGTCATGCCGCTGGCGAGGTGGCCAGTCGCATTGCGGTTGAAGAAATTACCAGGGTTTTGGTAAATACCAGAGATGATGAGGATTGGACCTGGCCGGAATCTTTTGATCCCAGTTTATCCCTGTCGGCCAACAAGTTGCGCTTCGCCATTAACCTGGCCAATGAAAAAATTCGAGGAACTACTTTAGATCGAGCGGAATGCCGCGGCATGGGCACCACGGTTGTCGCCGCCCTGTTCCTTGACGAAATATGTTCTATTGCCCATGTTGGCGATTCCAGGGCTTATTTGGTTCGTGAAGGGGAAATCAAGTTATTGACTTCAGATCATTCTTGGGTAAATGACCAACTCCGTCAGGGTTTTTTAACATTAGAACATGCCAGAAACCATCCCTTTCGAAATGTCATAACCCAGGCTCTGGGCAGCGGCGCCGAAGTGAGAGTGGACATACTGGAAATGCCAGTTAAGGAAAACGACCTGCTTCTTTTATGCTCAGACGGGTTGAATTCTATGCTCACAGACAATGAAATTTTGGATGTGGTGCGCCAGGGAAAAAGCCTACCTGTGGACACGATAACCCTGAATTTGATTGATGCAGCCAACAGAAAAGGCGGTGATGACAATATTACCGTAGCAGCTGTGCAGATACTAGGATAGCCAATACGTGATATGGATCACTGCGTTATTTTGAAAAATAGGCTTAGATATTAGATGGAATTTGCAACGCATTGGTTTCCAACAATTTTGGCAACTATTCGGCGTTCGGTTGAGCGTGGGCTTGAAGAAAGCTGCGTTCTTTCTTGGGTGAAAAAAATAGATAAAAAGGAGGACATTTTTTAAAGAAATCAAGGACTGTTTCATTCTGTTGCTCATAAAAAAAAGGGGTTTGGCTATAAAAAACTTCCACTTTTAGTAGCAATGTGATAAAGTTTCTTGACTATAAATGATGTTAAGTGTAGTGTATTAAGGTATTGAATTTGAGCATCACCAGGTAGTGAAAATGAGAATCACCCGAGTTTCCCGATAACAAAGAAGCTAGTTGGCAGGGAGGCATTTGTGCTATTTAGAAGATCCAAAGGTTTGGTTGGCCTCGATATTGGCTCCAGTGCTGTGAAGCTGGTGGAGCTGAAACCGTTGTCCAAGGGCGATAAAAAATGGAAGTTGGTTAACCTTTGTGTGGAGCCCTTGTCTCCCGAGGTGATTGTTGATGGTTCTATCATGGATAGCGCCATGGTTGTTGACGCAATAGTGAAGCTTTTTAACGAGAGTAAAATCAAAAGCAATGATCTCGCCATTGCAGTTTCCGGTCATTCCGTTATTATCAAAAAAATAACCATGGCATATATGGCGGAAGAAGAACTGGCCGAGTCCATTCGTTGGGAAGCGGAAAGTTATATTCCATTCGACATCGACGACGTCTACCTGGACTATCAGGTTCTCGATGAGGAAGACCGGGGCGACGGCAATATGGAAGTGCTGTTGGTTGCCGCTAAAAAAGAAAAGGTCTCTGAATACGTGAGCGTGGTTCAGCAGACCGGAAAGAGCGCCCTTGTGGTGGACGTGGACTCCTTCGCACTGCAAAACGCGCTAACCGCTAATTACGATCTTCCCGAACAACAGATTACCGCCCTTATCAACATTGGCGCTTCCGTAATGAATATTAATATTATAGAAGGCCACACGCCGGTTTTTTGGCGTGATATTTCTTTTGGCGGAAACATTTACTCCGACGCCATTCAAAAAGATCTCGGCGTAGATTTTGAAACTGCGGAGCTTCTGAAGCGAGGCGAGTCGGTTGAAGGGATCACTTTTGAGAGCGTGGTTGAGATCCTTAAAAGCGTTACAAGAGATCTCGGCGTGGAGATTCAGAAACCCTTTGATTTCTTCAAGGCCACTACTTCGGCCGACCGAATCAACCAGATCATGCTTACCGGCGGCGCTTCCCGGATCTTGAATTTGGACACCTTCCTTTCCGAACGATTTGAGGCGCCGGTTGAACTTCTGAACCCCTTTCAGGGAGTCAGTTACAACGAGAAACAATTCAGCTCTCAATTTATCCATGACATGAGGGCAAGCGCCACCATTGCGGTTGGCCTGGCCATGAGAAGGGGTGATGACAAATGACCATGATTCGCATTAATCTCATTGCCGAGAAGAAAGCTGGCGCCTCCAAGGCCGCCAAAAAGCCTTCTGGTCAGCAGTCAGAAATCCAAGAGAACTTCGTTCTTATCTTGTTTGTGGTGGTGTCCATCGCGCTGGTGGCTATTATATGGAACAGCGTCAACAACAAGTTAAACGAAGTTCGGGCCGAGAACAAACGCCTGACCGACGAATGGAAGCAGGTCCAGGGTTATCAGGCTGAAAAAGAAGATTACGAAATTCAGAAAGTGCTTCTCAGTAGAAAGATCGCCAAGATCAGCGAATTAAAAGATCTTCGCGAAGGTCCGGTCAAATTAATGGAAGACGTGGCCAACGCATTGCCGGAGTC
>JBNKOV010000610.1:0-3901 GCA_050294955.1 Holophagae bacterium | reverse complement strand
TGCCCCTGGCCCTGACAGTTCTAGCGCCTATTACCTTTAACATCCTGACTTTTCATCTGTTCCTAGAGCCCGCCGGATCGGGCCTGGTGTTGTTCATCACGCTGCTGCAGATCTACGCCATGGTCTCTTGGAGACGCGCCTACAGTGGCGTTCTCGCTGCAAAAACGGTAGTGGGCGAAGAGGCAAAGCAGGTTAAACGCGAGGCTTACGCCTGATCTGGGTTCATGCCCAACAAGGTCATTCTTCTGCGCAGCGCTCGCGGGGATACCCGGAACGCATCGGCGGCGGCGTCCAGGTCGCCGCGGTGCTCTTCCAGGCAGGCCTGAATTTCTGCGACTCCCAGGTCGGTGGTCTTCTGAAGTTCGGGCGTTTTTTCGATGAGCTTGTACAGGGCGCCCCGTGATATGTGCAGCGCTTCTGCGGTGGATTTGATATCCCACCGGTTGGCGCGCAAGGCCTGGACCAGTTCTTCACTGCCGATTTTCGCTGGTTTGCGCCTGGGCTCCCGATCGGGGCGCGCAGGCGGGGCGCTTGGATTGTTCTCCGCCGACTGAGCCAGCATCTCTTCCAGTTTTGGAACGAACCGCAACACGGGCTCCTTTCGGCAGCCAATGACCAGTTGACGCACGGCGTTGCGCAATTGTCGAATATTTCCCGGCCAGGGATATTGAAGAAGTCGCAGAACAAGAGCGGGCGGCAACCAGGGTTCCTCTTGTGGGCCAACGGGTTCCAGTCGCTCCAGCTCCATCACCTGAGATAATTCCTGCCGAGCAAAAAATAGGAAGAGACTTCCGAAATCCTCAAGCCGATCCCTCAATGGCGGGAGGTGGATCTCATAACCCGCAAGGCGATGGAAAAGCGGCACTTTAAACGATTCTTCCTTCATTTTGGTTTCGAGGTTGGCGTCGGTGGCGGCGATGAGCCGGGCGTTGATTTTAATGGACTGCTGAGCGCCTACCGGGCTGATCTCGCCGGTTTCGAGGGCTCGAAGCAACATAACCTGCACTTCGGGAGGGGTTTCGCCTATTTCGTCCAAAAAGAGGGTGCCGCCCTGGGCCGCCTTGAAATAGCCGCCCTGATCCCTGCTGGCGCCGGTGAATGAACCCCGCACTGCGCCGAATAATTCGGAAGCGGCAAGGGAAGGCGTAACGGCGCCCATGTTAACGCTGACAAAGGGTCGTCCCGGCCTGCCGCAATCGTGTATGGCTTTTGCCGCCAGTTCCTTGCCCGTACCCGATTCGCCTCTCAAAAGCACGGGCGTATTGAGATCGCCCACCTTGGCAATCTCTTCACGCAAGGTCACCATGCCGTCGCTGGCGCCCACAAATCCGAAATCGCAAGCGGCCCGTTTATCCTCTTTGCGGGTCAAATGGAGCAGCAACACAATGCGCTCTCCCAGGGTGATGAGGCAGCCTCGCTCCAGCTCGTGATCACTGAAAAACGCCGTGCCGTGAACCTGTTGACCGCCAACCATGACATGGGTCCGGGTCTTCTCGCAATTCAGTAGTAGCCCGTCCTTATCCCGCTGAAGCAGAATGGGTTCGCGACTGAGGTAGGGATCTCCCAAGGGCTTTCCCATGGCGCGGCCCGGCGGATTGAAGGGAGGCGAAACCCGAGAGATCTCAGATATTTTACCGGCGGCAAGGCTGTGAAGCAGCGCATGGTCCCCCATTCTCATTGGGTTGGGATGAGAGATAATAGTAAGCGTGGGCAATGGGCGACGCTGCTTTTGTTTACGATGCTGAAAGGGATCTAGGGTTGATGCAAATTCGTCCACAGCCGACCTCCATTCACTCATCATGCGCCAACTTGGATTGTGAGTAAAGGAAAAAATGCGGGGAGGATATCCCAACAAGAATTTCCGCGAAAGGCTAACATCACATAGACTTACGGGAGTTTCGGCGTTTGCGGATCACGCAGGGTTTCCGCTTCAGCTCGTCCTACAACTGCCCGCTTCTGGACTCGATCACCGCCGAGGCAAAAACAAAGCGATAGCCCTGGGCGTTCAGCTTGGGCAACTCGTCTGCAAGGGCTTTCAGAGTTGAGGCGTGGGGATGTCCGATAGCGATGGCCGAACCGGTTTTATCCGCTACCTTGCAGGTTTGGGCAAGCTGTTTCACTACAAAGTCGTAGGAGACTTCCGCATCGAGAAACACATCCCTGCGGGCGGTGTCCAGACCCATTTCCAAGGCTAGCTTATGGGCGATGGTTTTGCTGTTGGTTCTGGAATCTACATAATAGAGATTTCGTTTCTTAAGCTCGTCGAGAACCGGGGCCATGAGCGCTCTGCTGGAGGTAACCTTGGAGCCCATGTGGTTGTTGGCGCCAGTAATGAAGGGAACGTCTCGGATGGCGTTGGTGAGAGCGTGGCGAATCTCGTCCTCGGTGAAATGGGTGAAAATGGCGCCCTCGCCCGGATTGTTCTTGGGGTAATTGTCTGGCTCCATGGGCATATGCAGCATGACTTCGTAGCGATTGCGGTGGAGATACTCCGCATTGGTCTTGCTGTAGGGGAGAAAGGGAATAACCGCAAAAGTGATGGGGTATTTCAGGTCCAGCACCGGCGCTAGTTTGTCAACATCGTCCTGGCCAACATCGTCGAGGATGATGGCGATGGTGGGCTGTCCATCTTTATGGGGGACATGTTTTCTCACCGTTTCCACAACGGGTTCAGGGACTGGTTTGGGCCTTTCTGGGGTTTTCTTTGGGGGCGGTCTGGAGGCCACAGGCGTGGATTGGCGCTGTTTTTTGGGACGGCTGGTCCTGGATTCCGAAGAGACGAGAATCAGGCGGAGCAGGGTTCCGTCTTCCAAATTGACGTCAACCAGGGTAATCAGTTCGCCCTTTCTGGAGATCTCTTCAGGGGACCAGGAGCCCTGATTGTTTTCCACCATTCGGCGGAGCCCCTTCAAGATGGCCTCTTTTTTCTTTTTGGAGGACAGCTCGATCTTCCAGCGCTCGACGCCGTTTTCGTCTTTTTCGGAGATCTGGCGTTGGCTGGTGAGATCTTGACCGGCGGCAATCAGCAGGCCCTCCACGCTTTCCCGCTCCAACGAGCGGTTGGCGAACAAACGTAAATCGTCTAAATTGAGGTAGGCCCAGTAACCACCACCCACAATAAGCGCAAGGAGGACAAACCCAGTCACCCAGAATGGAAACCCCTTGCTTTTCGATTTAGTTTTTCGTTTTGTGGCGGCTCTGCGGCGCGCCGGTTTGCGTCTCGTAGCCATGGTGGGAATCTTAACACAGAATGTTTTCAGCCGCTAGTGTTGCAAACTCCAAATCCTAAAAATGAAGCAGCCAACGTGCAAGAAATCCGGGTTGCAGGTCTCTTGTCATTTCACGAATTTCATTCAGAGACCTGTATTCGTTGGTCTCTCATTAGAATGAAGTTATGGCATTGAAAAGATTTCAGCACCACCGGCGTTTGCTCGTAGAAATGAATGGGAAAGGCCTGTTTATACGGCGGGGGACATCGGTACAGGGCGGGATTTGTGGTTTCCGCGGTCCAGTAGTAGAGATCGCCGGACTGTTGCTCCATGATGAGAGAGCGAACCGTCTCTGTTTGCGATGACGGCCCGAAAACCCAGGTATCTATATTGTTTTTTTCCATGGGCTTATCTAATGGCAGGGTCATAATATGCCTGCCTGGGCGATCTCCGGCGAGGAACAATCGGGAACCGTCTCGCGAGGTGATAAGATTCACGCCGTAATTGTCTGTGAAGGGAGCTTTTGCGCCATTTATCATCTGCCATGAATCCCCGTCTCGCCCCATTTCCGCCAATTGAGCGACGCCTACCTGAGGTCCGCAGTGAAGGTCCCCGATGGAGACCCACAAGTCCACGCCATTGGTATGAAATGCATGGACATGTCTGGCCTGAAAACGGCCGGAGACCTTCCA
>JBNKOV010000609.1:0-3882 GCA_050294955.1 Holophagae bacterium | reverse complement strand
CTAACACACATCCCATTGATTTGCATTCGGTATAAACCAACTCGAATCCTCCGGGGCATGGGTCGCATCTTTCAGCACGGAACATTCTTTTTTTGAGGTGTGTAGACGGTGTAGACCTCCCTCACAAATGTGTAGACCTCAGCTTTTTGAGGTCTACACATCTAACCAGTGCAATTGCTGATAGATACCAGAATATGTGTAGACGGTGTAGACCTCAAGCCCGATCTGGCCCGTCTCATAAAATTTTTTTTTGTCGCCTCTACCTGACATGCATGAAAAAATTTTTTTTTCCTGAGCTAGTAAATGGAAAAGAGGTCTACACCGTCTACACACTTTCTCCTAAATAGCTACAAATGATGCATTAAGATGTGTAGACCTCAGCTCTATTGAGGTCTACACATTTTCCTCTGAGGTCTACACCGTCTACACATTTTGGGGAAAAATCCCCATTTTTTTGTAGCAATCTTTTTTCACTTTCCCACAAAATGTGACTTTCATCACATTTCTTTTGATTTTCGACAGGAAGATGCTAATTTCTTAGAAAGCGGTTTTTGGGGTCAATGACGCCTTTGATTTCGGTGCAAAACCGAGTCTTCACTATCTAATGATGCATGGAACGGCATTCGGTAAACTGAATCTAGATGAAGGTTAAAAGACTTCACCGAGAGTGCCAGCTCTAAATCCAAATGCAAGCATATTTGGGCGTAACCACAAAAAGCCGCGATCTCTCGCGGCATTCATCCTTCCAGGTTGTCTTGTTTCTTACAAGGTATCCACGACGGATGCCTCAAAGTGCTCCGGGTGAATCAGCCTGTTGATTAAGGCGTCACTGGGAACCAACTTGTAAGAATTACGCTTGCGTCCTTTGTTCTCCCAGACAATTTTCCATTCTTTGAACCATCGCCCTCGAATTGTTATAAGCCCTTTACCCAATCGGGTTTCCAAGGCTCTCTCTCCCTGACTTGGATGGTAAATCTACAAGTAAGTCCTCCAAAAGGTTGCGTGTAGCGTCCACCATCCGTTAGTTTGATTTTTCGAGAATCAAGCCAAAGGGGACCTCTAAACCCGGTTCCAGCCAGGCTTTGTTATCACGGTTGTAACCGAGTTGATCAATCAGGATGTGGAAATGACCCAAAACAGGGATGCGAATGAACTCCTCTAACTCATCCATTCCCTTTGGAATGTTGGTGAGCATTTCCTTGACGGGCCTTTGCGGTGGAGATGCATTGACAACCTCCTCTTTGTTAATCCGAACCCAATGGGCTGTGCGAATACAGATGCCATACATGATGGCCTCATCAACCAGAACAATAGGCATCGGTTTTGATGCGCCACCCGACCAAGGGAGCCGCAACCCTGGAACAGGAATGGTCCATTGAAAGGCTTTGCTCGGTTGATTGCTTTCACCGCACGCCACGAATCCAGAACGATAGGATCGTCCTGACGGTAGTTGACTTGAATTCTCGGGGATAGGTAGTCAGATGTGCTGACTGGATTATTGGGAAGGGATTCCGGAGACTCCGGAACCCCATTTTGGCATAAGCTTCTTCGAAACTGCCGTGAGTTGTTTCTGGAGGTCGCCCATGGTGGACGCGCCTCCGAGACGTTCTTGAATTTGCTTTAAATAGTATTTCTGATCAAGGGGGTCCAAGCCAGCGTTCTCCTCAAAGATCGACAGCGAGTCTCTCAAGCTTTCCGCTTGCTTTTCAGAGGTGAGCCGACCAATAGCAAAGTCCAGGGGCAACGATGCCGTTTTGAGAAGCGCTTTAAAATCATCAGCTGTGTGTCCCCTTGTGAAATACTCATTCACGTCGGTTTTGGAACGCGCCTTCAACCGATCTGCATTTTCCATCTCTTCTTTGGTGAGTGAAGAGAAGTGTCGACCAGGTAGCGCGACATGTCCAGGTGTAATACCGTAGGCCGCAAGCTCTTCCCGCGCTCGTTCTTTTTCGGGTGTGAGCGGCAACGTTACAATACGCGTCTGAACATTCTTTTCGGCAAGTCTGGGAGCGGTGTCTAATGCACCTTTGAGACCTGCCTCGGACAGTTCATGGTCTTGACAGATGTAAATCCTTTCCACACCAGCGGCCTTGTTAAGGATCCGATCCCAATCACGGTTTTTGATACGAACCGTAACCGGGGATATGGCGGGGTTACCATTTTGGATCAGAGAAATGCAATCCGGAACACCCTCCATCACAACGAGGTACTCCGGTCTTCGAAGTAGGATGGCCTCATTGTAACGTTGGGCGTTATCCATAGCCGGAGAGATAGACTCTCGACCAGGTTTGTGGACCATCAGCGTTTTGTACTTGGCCCCCTCGAATTTGCTATTCTCGGTCCACCGCGTTTTTCGGGAGATTCCGTAGACAATTTTCCCCTGTCGCCAGTATGGAAAACTGATCCTCCCTTTAAATGCGGGAAACAAGGTTCCGTGCCTCGTGAGGTGGCATGCCCCACTCAACAAAAGGTCTCTGTCGGTGAAATGATGAGGGCCATGACACAGGTAGTCAAGGGCACTTTTTACGCTCCTCTGGGAAGCGTTGTTTGTGAACCCAATCTTCAACTTGTCAATTGTCTCCATGGTAAAGCCATATCTCTTGATAAAGGCTTTTAAAACGTCAGGGCGCATCTTGAGACGGAAATGGCAGGATTCCATCAACACACCCAACACAGGAAAGGCGGTTTGCGCCTGAGCCCATGCCGTTTCATTTTTCGCCAGCTTCTCCGGGCAATCGAAGGCTTCACCCATCGGAGGCATACCAGCTTTCCGAGCGAGATAATCACGTGCGTCGCGATGGGTTTGAGGCATCGCGCCTTGATGTGCTTGTGTTACCTGCCCGGATTGGATAAATTCGACCAGCTGAAGGACATCGCCACCTTTGCCACAACCGAAGCAGTACCAGAGCTGATCCATCAGGTTGACCTGAAACGACCTCTTCGACTGACTGCTATGTCGAGGGTAATCGCATTCCAGCTTATCTTTTGCTTCAATGGTAATGCGGCTACCCAGGAGATCACGCACAGCGTCACCGATGTCGACCTCGGTGATGTTGCGGTAATCATCTTTACTCGATTGGTTCGTGGTGGTCATCGACCCCTCACATTTCGGTCAATGTCACCAGCGAGAAAGAGAGTTGGATCCTTGAAGCAAGCACCTCCTGTGGGAGCATTCGTGCCCTTACCTCTCTGATCTGGTTGTTGCCCATTGACAAATTGGAACAAGTCAATACCTCCTTCTATTTCAGTTTATTAATTCAGGGTTTCAAATCTGAAATGTCATCTTTCCCCATTAAAAACCTCGTGGTTGTCCTCATGGATATGCACCATGAAGCTTTCGACACTTTTGTGCTCAAGAGCCAAGCAGAACTGTCTAGTTGCGTTGGCTGCCATGTTCGTAGCACCCCTTGCTTCCAGATCATGCATGTCCTTGGCTTGATTCATCCCTGTGGGGGCTTTTGTCAGAATGACTCGTTGCAGCGCGTTGTTCAACTCACGAGTTCCAATAGGTTCTTTGTGGGTGAATATGATTGAGAATCTTGTCCAAGTCTTGGTCTTGGCTCCAGATCTCCAGGCATTGATGCACAGGACTCTCGAACCGGAAGTTCTGGCTCCTCTCCAATGAGATCTAATTTTGGAGATATCGCCATTGGAATTTCCGTCGGCAGTTTAGAAAGGTTTGCCACATTGAATAGGTGGTAGTTTAGTACCATATCGCTTCCTTTTGTAGGAGATCAATGGGTATCTTTAAAATCGGGGGCCTCATGCCCCATTTAAGTGATAAAGATGAGGCCCCCTTTTTTAGCACTCAGCCACTGAGAAATTAAAAATTCAGACCCAACGAGGTCGCCTTCTTTCGCAACCGACCAAACACGCGATAAA
>JBNKOV010000608.1:0-3910 GCA_050294955.1 Holophagae bacterium | reverse complement strand
GCCAACCGAATCAGAATTGGCACTCATGCTGCTCTATATATTCGATGAGAAGATGTCCTTATTATGGAGGACAAAAGGAGTGCAAGATGGGAAAACGAATAGTTCCGGATCAGATCGGCATAATAGCGTGGAGGCGAAGTCTTGAAAGACCGATAACTCGTTTGGAAATTGGCTCTGAAAGGCCTGGGGAGTCAGGTCCGGACACCTTCGCAGTGATAAGAAATCGCAAAAGATGGTGAAAAGTGACAAGTGTCGCATTGTATTATCCTGATTCATCCAATCCCTGGCCTGATTTAATTGGGAAGTCCACGTAAAAGACCACCGTAGTTAATAACCTCAGATCATAAGGGATAAACTGGACCACCTCCCGCAACGCAACATTTCTTGAAAGAAACCTATCATCTTGGCATCATTTTCGCAAAGATCTAACAATGTTAGCAGGAGCGCCGGCCCCATTTTCGAAACGATTAATCCGACAGTATTTTTGTCGGCTACTAAAAACAGGAGAGTGTACATGTTTGAGAAGCTACGCGCACGCACTTCATACATTCCGCCTCAAGTTTGGTGGAAAAGTCGCTTCAGATCCATTTCCAGGCTCACTATTGGTTCAGAAAGGCCAGGAGACTCTGGACCTGATGGATACCATGCCTTTAAGAGATTTTTTAGGCGAGCTGCGAGGCACGCAGCCTGAGGCCGACCGGAATCTGAGAACTCCGGTCGGCGGGAAAGATCAGCACCTCAAAGTGGTTCTGTCTCCGCAGACCCGTTCGCAGATAATGCCTGTAGGCAGGCTACACGCGCAGGTTGCATCGTAACCGCCTTTAATAGATGCGGTTCCGGTCACGAAGCTGTTCACCTTGAAATCTTTAAGCTGCAGTTTTTTCATTATCCTTCTCCTTGAGATTGTATTTCAGTTCGGTAGGTTCGACATTGCCTTCGCCCCTATTTCCGAGCTTCTATGTGTTAAAGCGCAAGGTTGAAAAAAAGGGGAACATTTTTTTTTGACGAAGCTCATCAGGCGTTGCTTGGAAGGGCGAAGCTCTATCCAAAGCATGATCTTATAGCTGGTCAGGGCATTCAATATCGGACCCGTTCTGAGAACAGAAATCCTTAGGGAATTCGTGGCGCTCCATTTCCATCACAAGACAAACCCTTTAAAGCGAGAAACTAGCGCCGTCTCTGTCAAATTTGGCCTTCACTTGGGGATATTTTTCCCTGTTGTTTTAAAGTTTTGCCACGGCTTCAGCATGTTTTCCCCTGTCTTGAGCAGGTTTTGCCATGGCTTGCGCGTCTTTTGCCTTCTCTTGAGTGGATTGGACCACCTCTTGTGGAAACCCGTCCTTGTTTTGTGCAGGTTTTGCCATGGCTTGCGCGTCTTTTTCCTTCTCTTGAGCGGATTGGACCACGTCTTGTGGAAACCCGTCCTTGTTTTGTGCAGGTTTTGCCATGGCCTGGTCATGTTTTCCTTCTCTTGTGCAAGCCGGACCGCCTTTTGTGGAAACCCGTCCTTGTCTTGAGCAAGTTTTTCCTTCACTTGAGCAGGCTGGATCTCCTTTTGTGGAAACACGTTCTTGGTTTGACCAGGCACTGCCATGGTTTGTAGGTTTGTTCCCCCAACATGAGCCAGGGCGACCAGGCTCTATTTTGGTTCGTCCCCAACTGCCGCTCCCAATCCCATAACCTGAGAAAGGTGATCATTATCACTAACACATGAGAAAAAGTCTCATATTTATCCAGCGCTCATTAAATGAATGAGGTCGGAGTTGTGAGACCATTATTCTGCTTCGTCTTTTTCGTATTCCTCAGAGAGATAAAAATGCAGCAGCCAGGCTATGCGGAGGAGTAGATTGTCATAGGACGTGACGCCATCGTCACTGCAACGCGCAGCCAGAACCTCTAGTCCCTTTTCTTCAACAAGAGCAAGTTCAGTCTGATAATCCGGTCTTGCGAGGAACATATATCGTACTGCGCTCTTTAAATCGCCGCAAAAAAGCAAGCCAGCCCTGTCTGCTGTAAGCTGCATCACTCTGGCGGCTTCCACCAGTTCCTCGCCCACTGCGGTGATGAAAGTGGCTCGTTCATCCTGCTTTTTGGGCGCCCGTTTCATTTTTTTTGCCCAGGTTCTGGCGGACCCGGCTGTGTCTGTCACTTTGTGAAGCTTCTCTATGGATAGAGACTTTAATGCGGCGGCCAGTCGCCCACTGCCCGCCATCAGCTTGCCTGCCTTGGAGAGAAAGGGGAGCATGGAAACGATGCCGCCAACAACAGCAAAACCTTTGTCGAGAACACCTTCCCGAATGTCAGCCGGTGTTGCGCGTGTGTGTCCGTACTTTATGTGAGCCAATTCTGAAGCAAGGCCAAAACGCAGTTCTCCGGAGGACAGAGAGAATCTGGATTGGGGATTCAGATGCTCGCCTCCGATGAGTACGAAGGACGGCTTGCCTTCAAAGGACCGTATTCCTACATCTTTGTCACCCCGTGAAATGAAGACCTCAGGCGCTTCCATATCCAAAAAGGCCGCGGCATGTCGAATCACAGCAAGTATTTCGGGTTGGTTGTTCAATCGTTCGCAAAATTGACGAAGCGCGCTTGCATCGGGTATTTCGGCTCGGGCCAACATGCCTTGCAGCTTGCCCATCAGTCCGCCTTCTCGCGCAATGGGGTGTTGAATCCTGTTTTCCAGATCGTATTTATCAACCCGGCCAGTCTCTCTCCAGACTGTCTCTGGGTGAGCGTTATTTAAAACAAGGCCTCCTGGCTTGAGCAGGTTGCAGACTGTTTCCAAGCGACGATTGCCGTGGGCCATTCCCAAAAGTTCTTGAAGATAAGGCAATTGGAGAGGCGTTAGCCCACCCGCCTTCCTGATTTCCGGGGCGCAGGAATGTCCGGCTTTGACCCGCGTCCTGGCCTGCATCATGATAATTTTCCGCTTTAAGGCCAGTTGGGGCGAGGGCAGTTCCTGATCTTGGGCTAAAGAGAGCTGATGACCGCTGGGCAATAATTGGTGGGCCGCGTCTAAAATGCGAAAGGCCTCATCGAAGCAGCCAAGGTCGGAGAGAAAGTCAGAAAAAATAAGGTCTCGCTCGATCTGGGAGCCAACCTCTTTTTCGGCGGCCCGCGCCCGGGAATACACATGGCGATAGAAAGGGAGAATCCAGTGTTCGCCCATTTGTTTCAACCCGGCCTGGAGCAATAGATGCTCCTGTTCCGGATTGGCCTCCCACTCCAAACAAAGGCGGGCCAAACCTTCGGAGTCGCTGGTGGCTTCTTGCCTCTGCTTTAAGAGGTTTTCAAGGCTGTGAGAGGGATCCACGATCACCCTGCCCGCCAGCCCCAAGTGGAGAATGAGCGCGGCGTCCGCACACCCGTGCTCAAGGGCTTTTTCCAAAAGGAACAGGGCGATTCTCTTTTCCTTTTTGGAACCGTACTTCCAGTTAAGCCGAGCAATGGCAGTGAGTCTGTCAGGGGCTGGGAGACCGGAAGCCTCAGCAATTTCGGCGAAATACCCGCCATTCGACCTTCTTGAAGACCATCTAAGGGAGCCGCAGGTGAGCTTCCTGGCGCCAAAAGAGCCGGACAATTGGAAAGCAGAGGCAGGCATTTCCAGGTCTTCGCCGGACCCGTCGGGGGCCAGAACAATCAGGCGTTTGCGAAGGTTGGTCATCAGGAAAAACAGTTTACTTTCAGGGGGCGCCAGCTTTTTTGATCGGCACCTCATAAAGACAAGAAGCACCTCTTTCTCTTGAAGAAGTTGGCTTAAGCGGAGTGTTGCCGCCGTGTTCAGTTTCTCTACATATCGGTTGCGAAGTGAGAAACGGCGTAGAGATTTCCCCCTGGACAGCAGAAGCGCCACATTTAAAATAAGTGAAGCCTGGCTCACGTTTTTCAATGCAATGACAAAAGCGTTCTC
>JBNKOV010000607.1:0-3912 GCA_050294955.1 Holophagae bacterium | reverse complement strand
GGCCGCAGCATTGAAAACAAGAAGGAGAATCCCCTGATTCTCAACGAGAACCAGGGCTACATCCACTATCGCAAGGGTAGCCTGGTTATGTATGCGCTGAAGGATTACATCGGCGAAGATGCAGTCAATGAGGCCATCCGCAACTTCCTGGAACCCAATGCGTTCAAAAGCGCGCCCTTCCCTACCGCTCTGGAGTTTCTGGAGTGTGTGAAGGCTCAGACCCCGCCCGAAATCCTCTCCATGGTGGAAGACCTTTTCGAGCATATCACCCTGTACGACAATCGCGCTTTAAAGGCCAGCTCCCGAAAGATGGACAATGGCGAATTTGAGGTTACTCTGGAAACCACGACGCGAAAATTCAGAGCGGACGAACTGGGCAAAGAGGAGACTATTGCCTTTAACGACTTCATAGACATTGGGGTTATGGACAAAGACGGGAACCTGCTCTACCTGGAAAAACACCGGTTAAGCGAGGAGGAAAATAAAATAACCCTCCTTGTTTCAGGCGAACCTCGAAAGGCCGGAATTGATCCGCTCAATAAGCTGATTGACCGAGCGCCGGACAACAATACGGTTTCCATTGAACCCTCGCTCTGACCTGCCGAAGGGTGAAGACAGGGAAACAAAGCCGGGCTTCTGGTTATGAGGAGCCCGGCCTTTGCCCCAATAAGCCCGATCAGGGGTTGAATTGGCAATTGCGATTTGACCCGTTTTGGGCAACAATAAATCGAAGGCCCTCTGGGCGCTTAACTTTTGGTCCCCTCAAGCCGCAAAACCCAAAAAGGCTCGATGCAGGTTTTTCATGCCCATTTTCAATGAATCCTACGAAGTGAAACAACACGGCAAACACCACAGACACAAGCGATACGTGTATTCCCTGGCGGATTGTTTCCAGCGAGGCCTTCCCGTGACCTCCATTGAGTTCAACCCACCGCCCGTTTCCAGCCTGGAAAAGCAGGAGTTGGATTACTGGCGCCGGCTGGAGACGCCCGATTCGGAAGACCTTAAGATTTTCAAAAGTCTGAAAGGCAAGATCAAGAGCATTCAAAGATGCAGCAGTAATGATGCATTTGCCTCCATCACCGACTCAGCGGCGGGAATCTTGCGAATGCATAACCTGACCATGATCGCCTTGCTCAGCGACCCGGTTTTCACCGAACGTCATCTGAAGACCCCACCCATTGTTTTTGAGCCCAGACGCACCATCATTCACCTCACCAGAAACCACAACATCCCGTGGTTGGAGGACTTCATTATTCGCTGCAAGTCTTTGGGATTTTGGCAAATCCTGGTGATCACCGGCGACCCCTTAAAGGAAGTCAAGTTCAAGCCTGTAACGGCCGAACAGGCATTAGCGCTCCATCAGGGCGAGGGCGCTGAATTCAGATTAAAGAACAGTGTTGAACTGCTCACCTATCTGCAAGCGAGAGAGCCAGACTTCTTTATGGGAGTTGGCCACAATCCTTTTATGAAACGGGTTGTGGCTGAAAAGCATTTCATGGCCAAGGTTCATGCGGGATCTCGCTTTGTGATCACCCAACCGGTTTCATACTACGATGAGTGCTGGAGCGTCATGGATGAGTTTGCTCAATTCCGCAAAACATCGGAAGTAGATATCCCCATCATTCTGGGGGTTTTCAACTACAGCGTGCCATGCAATAACAAGGGCTTTCGCGAAGAGATCTTTCAAAAGCGCTATAAACTTTGGAAGCGCCTGTTCGGCTATGTTCCCGAAGGGGTTCGCCAGGATTATGATCGTGGGCTGAACGGCGTAGAAATCATGGCCCGTTCCATAAACAAGCTAAGCCGAATGGGTTATCACCATTTCGATGTCATGAATGCGGAACGCAACGGATCCGCCGTGTTGGAAAACAGGCGGAGGATGGCCCACGAGTCTGATCGCATATCCGGCATGGACGAAGACTCGCCGGACTCTCATTAACCACCAGGCATGTCCAATGCAGACTGGGAATCAGGTAAGTTTGGGCTTGATCTGTTCCGTATAGATGGTCAGACCCAGGGAAACGAAAGTAGCCGCAATTGTGGCGACAATGGCGCCTAGCAGCAGGACCAGGACCGTTTTGGGTTTGTAATGTTCATCGGGGATCTCGGGCTCTGCCGCCAAACGGGTGTTGAAACTGCGGGTGGCGGAGTGACCTTCGATTTTCAGATAATGGATATCTTTGATAAGCGTCTGAAGATATTGCATTTTTTCGGAAACAGTATGCTGTGCAAGCAATTGGGAGGGAACCGTAAGCGAGCCGGGATTTTCCTGCGCCATGGAGACATAAGCCTCATCATTCTCTAGAGTGGCGCGAAGGGCCTTCTCTCCGTCCCAAAATCGCTTTTCCATTTCATCGAAAATAGCAACCGACTGTTGCACCATGACCCCGTGTTCCTGAATGAGCTGATCCGTAAGGGCCTTAAAGATTTCATAACATTTCTGCTGATCTTTATATTCAACCGTCAGCTTAACCAGGCCCACATCTTCGGTTTTTTTGATTTCATTAATCACGCCCGCCTCAATCAAACGCTGGAGGCGGTTAATACTGATGTCCAGCTCCACCCCGGATCGATCCATGGCCCGCTTAATGAAACTGTAGTCTTCCAGTTTATTGGCGACAAATTCACCTTCCTCCACCAACAACCGCTGAAATCGACCAACGTAGATGGTTCCGGTTAAGCGCCAGCTCTTTTTGGCAACCGCCAAATAGGCGATTGTGAGAGCCATAACCAGAAGCCACACGCCAATAAACAGGGCTTTCCTCTTATAGATTGCGATAAAAAAGTCGCTGATAGATAGTAGTTCCTTGTTTTCTTGCATGATTCACGTCCCAACAAACTGACCACGGACGGGCCATAGAGGCGGCCATTCCGGACCGCTCACCCCAAAGGGCAACGGATTATACCAGAACTCCCTACACTTTGTCCGTACTTAGATGGGCTTTTCTCCAAGAGCTGTGAGATATCCGCTTTTGCACAACCCATTTAGACGGCCCCGTGTTCTTCTGTAATCTGCTTTTTCAACTTGCCAGACAGCTTCTCGAATACCAGGCGGTGGGCTTCGGTGAGCAGGTTTTTCAGGGTTTTGTCGTCCAGCACATCCAAATGCTGAAGTTTGACCCACTTATGCCGGGCGAGGTATGGCGCGGGATCAATGCCGTCCACTTCAGTAAGGCCGTAAAAGAGTTCAGGGTCCGCCTTGAAGCTGATGCCAGTTGGATTTGTGGCGCTCATGGCCGCAAACATCTTTTTACCAACGCTGAACACCAGACTGCTCTCCCATTTCACATCGTCAGTTACACCGGGCAAGCTCCGACAATACGCTTCTACTGCTGATCGCTCCATATTTTCCAAACCTCCGTGTCTCCCAAGAACCGCTATTATGGACCAACCCAAAGGCTGGGGTCAAGAATCCTCATAAAGCAGGAAGGCCCATGAACACCTGATCGCCAAAGTCAACCATCTTAGCCCATTGCCACTGACTCGTGAAGTCAAATAGGCTTGGTTAAGAATTTCAACCCGCCATGCTAAATACCCGTCAAAGGCTAAATTGGAGCGCTGAAGGCTTGCCGTTTCTCAACTTTCCTGCTAAGTTAACCAGTGACGCCATTCACCTGCCATAAGAGGCGCGGATGATTACCAGTCTTCCTGATTACGACATAGGCAAATTATTGCATGAGGGCGACAGATCCCTGGTTTACCGCGCAACTCGACGTCAAGACGGGTTACCGGTCATTGTAAAGACCCATCGCGAAACCGTGCCCTCCATGAGCGACATTCACAGATTTCGTAGAGAGTTCTCCATTGGAAGGGAAATCAGGGACAGCCACATAGCCAGGTATCTTTCCCTGGAGACATCGGGCCATGGCCTGGCCATTATCAAGGAAGACTACGGCGGAGAAAGCCTGG
>JBNKOV010000606.1:0-3916 GCA_050294955.1 Holophagae bacterium | reverse complement strand
GGGAGAACAAGAGGTTTTGGAGGATTTGCATTCTTCAATTGGCAGTATTCAGGATTTAGATCTGCCCTGGCTAAAGTGGCGAGGCAAGGGACAGTTCTCGGTTCGCACCCCAAACGGCACGTTAAAGTTAGATTGGCAGAACCTTTTGAGAGATTTGGGGCAAGTGGAGGCGGTGCTGCCTGATGACCAAAAGCGGTGGTTTGCGGTGAATCGGAATTGCGCATGGGTTTTTCCCACCCGATCTCTAAACTATTCCAGCGATGATGTTCAATATTTGCCATTTAAGGGTAATCCATTCCTGGATCGTGAAATTGTTGGCGCCTCTCATCAGAGAGTTTTCACTACCGACCAGGCCTGGCGTCTGGATGAAAAGGGCCTGTCTCTTCGCGACCCCGATCCTATTGTTATTGATAGCGCTCTTACTTTTCGGGAAACAGCGAAAGGGGTTTCGGGTCAACTCAAACGGTCAAACGACGTGTTGCCCCTCAAAGGGGGCAGATTCCCATGGGATGAGGGCCGAGTGGGTGTGGCCTTCGGGAAAAAAGGAACCATCATACAAAGCAGCGCAGGCATCCATCCTGTTCACGGCTATGACAGCTTTCAACCTCTTGATACAAACTTGAGGCGGGCTCTATTGAGACATGAGAATGGACCATTTTTAGTAAATGGGCCAGATTGGCATTCATACAATAATGGGAGGTTGAGATCTGTGGTTGATCCAAGCAGAAACCGGATCTTCATTAGCGATGATCAGTGGCATTGGGAATTTAAAAACGGGTCTTTGCAAATTGAATACGGTGGTCGGCAAATGGGTTTTGATTTGGATAATCCAGCTTTTTTTGACATGGATTATCTCATCAGCGCGGCAGCTCACGACGGCAAACTTTTTGTTTCCACCAGGGGCGGTTTTGAAGTGGGAAACTCCATAGGATCCATTTTAACCAGGTCGGCCCCGGCGCTAAAGCCGCTAGATAGAGCCGGGCATCTGGAAACGCTATCCCAGGTTGGGGGAGAGAAACTCTATCTCCGTGGCCCTCAATTGAAGCTCTGGAACGGGCAGCTTTTTGCAAAGCACTTAGGCAACCCTTTTCAAACAAGACCCCTGGTTCGATTGGATCCCTTGTGGATGGAATTGGAGAAAGGGGTTGTCAAACCTACTGTGGAAGTGGAGAGCGCATCTGGAATGAGAGGGAGAACGCCTCTGTGGTTATCTGGCGGGCGTTTTCCTTTCGATATAGTGCGTGGCATGGCTGTGTTCGAAAACAGGTTATGGATAGCTAGCGACTCAGGTCTTCAGGAGTATGACGGTTCAACTACACAACTGTCGGCCATGCTTAATCTGTATAACCCATCCGGAGTTGCGGCTGGAGGCGCTATTGGAGTTAACCGATTGGGACGCCCCCTTTCCCACCCCGATACATTGCAGGTGCGCGATGAAAATGGTCGTTGGTTCCAGCGTCAGACTGGTAATTGGTCGTCTCTTAACTACACTCCTTCAGGCCCTTGGGTGAGGGCGGATTCTTCTCTATGGCAGTGGACTCGCGATGTTCGCAATCAGTTGAGCGGTTCTTATAAAGCTTTGGGTCAGGTTTCCGGTGGACTCATTCGCCTCCTGGGTGGACGTTTTCCCCATGATCGAATTTCAGATATTGCTACCTGGGGAAATTCTATCTTTACCCTTTGGGCGAATGGCTGGGTTTCAGAATGCCAAAATGGGAATTTCTCATTTTCCACAAGTATGAGAACCTGGAATCTTGACGCGCAAAACCCGGAACACTTTGTGCCTGTGTCCGAGAAACTCAACATAAATGGAGAGATACTTCATCCAGCTCTCTACCTTGCTGGACGCACGGGCGACGTTTTTACCCTTCAGTCGGGCAGTTGGCCCAAAAGTGCTCAAGGATCGGCTGTTAACGCCTATCGTACAAATCCCCCCGTCTACTATAGAGATGGATTCAGGCTCATGAGACCCGATCTGGGTAATCCTTTTATGTTTGAGTTTTTGGATGGGAAAAAATGGAAAAGCCTGCCGTGGTTTGGAAATCGGGTGGTTATTGATGAATGGGACGCTGTAATTGAAGATAGGGGAAAGCTCTGGGCTGCAACGCCTTTTGGGCTTTGTGCTTTTGAAGAACGCTCCGGGGCGATTATCTTTAATCCGGCCAATCCAAAGATCCGATTGGATTTGAAGACCTGGAATGGAAAAGGGAAAAGAGCTGTGCGAGTTACGGAAATGGAAAAATTCAAGGGAACTCTTTACGCTCGTCAGTCCAACAGAAAGATTTTTCAGGGAGATCCTGATTCAGCAGAACCGTTTGAGAATGAAACCCAATATGATCCCTTTATGGAAAAACAATGGGTGAATGTTGCAGATAACGGCATGTTCAACTGGTCCAGGGTGGATAGAGAACCTGGAAAAATGGGGCGTTTGAAAGGTTTCTTTCGAGATGAACCCATCGAATTCACCGGGGGCCGTTTTCCATTTGACAATCTCAACTCTCTGGCTTTTCTGGATGAATCCAGGGTGAATCTTGCGTCCCAAACTGATGGGTGGCGGCAAGCGCCAGCCGAAACCCTGGCGTTGAAACAAATTTCTCGTAGGAATATTGCGGGTTTGCCGGCGTTTCAGGTGGTGAATGTTGGCATTGCCATGCATGATGGCGCTCCAAATCTGTTGTTCGAAATGCATGATTCCTATAAGCTTTGGAATCCTAAAATAGAGCCTCAAAGCTTGGCTATCGGAGCTTGGTTTCTGGGGAGCGATGAATTTTGGAATTACCGAAAAAGTAAGAAAGGATTGTTGATTGATGCCGCTGGAAGCTCTGTGGAGAGGCGTTTGGTAGATGGTCGTTTTGAAGACGATATAGTAACCGGATTGCCCACGCTGGACTGGGTGGATGAAACCCTCACCTACCTCATTCCTACGGAGGCTGGGTTGGTCCGCGCCAATACCGAAATGGAGAGGCTGGCAATATACGGCCCGCCCTTTAACGGTTTTCAAGATAACACCCGAATACCCAGAGCTATTTCACGATCTCCACTCGGACCGATCTATGCAGCTCCACAAGGTATTCACCTGTTAAATGGTGACCAATCCCAAATTGTGATCTTGCCTCCTGGAGAAGACCGGGTCTACCATCGGTTAGCTCCCGGTCCCTACAACACCTTCCAACTGGATTGGTTAGGAGAACGGGGGAGAAGACAGTCCTTTGTGGATCTCAGCAACGGGGTTGCATGGCCTGACGATTTCAGGCCTGTTGACATTAAGGCCTTTGATTATTTTGCAAGCTATGTGGACTTAAATTTCAAGTTTGATCAATGGTTGAAATTGGGTCAAGTAGAGCAAAATTTGACTCTTGGCTCTTTGGATGGAGAACCAGCTGTACGGGATAGTCTCCCCCCAGATTTTGAATTTCTGGCTGCGATTCCCTTTGAAAAGAGGCTTTTCTTTATTGGAAAACGGAACTTGAAGGAAGTGAATTTAGACAAGGGAGTGAGAGAGACATTAAATCATTTGAACAAAAAACCTTAATCTGATAAGGCCTTCCATTTTTGTTGATAAAACTGGTTTTTATAGTCATCCCAACCCGAGCGTCTGAGCCGAATCCATAGGGGCATCCACAATCCGCCAAAGGGCAAGATGGTTAGCATATACAATGCTGCACATTTCAAACCTGGCAAGCGGGGCATGTTTCTGATATCGCTGAGCCTGAAAGGAAGGAGCAGCACAGGGCCACCCACGACGCCAGCTATCCACATGGTGCAAAGACTCAAAAGAAGTGTTTTGTTGGGAAACTCTGTTCCGTACATGATAGATTTCATGCAAAGTAAGTGGAATGATAGGAGGAGCAAGGTCATAATGATATTCAGAGCGGATTGCCAATTTGCTCGAATCGAGGAGCCTAGGTAAATAATA
>JBNKOV010000605.1:0-3931 GCA_050294955.1 Holophagae bacterium | reverse complement strand
CCTTCGTCCCGATGAAGGCGCCATTTTCCTTATTTCAGAAAATGGAGATATAGAACCTGTCGCCACCCGAACCCTGCCGGGCAAAGAGGCCGAACTACTCTGTTCCAATAACCTGATTGAAGATGTGGTGAAGCGGGGCGTTGCGGCTTTAATTCACGATGCGCCCCTTGACGAGAAATTCGCCAAGGCCGAGAGCATGATGGCCGCCGGAGTTCGCTCTCTGTTGGCCGCGCCGCTCCTGGACTCAGAAGGCGCCCTGGGCATGATCGCCCTTCACACCAAGGCCGCGGTTCGAAAGTTCACCGAAAATGACATGGAATTGTTGGTGCCCATCGCTTCCGCCGCCGCCCTTCGCCTGCGCAACATGATGCTTGTAGAGGAGGCTGCGCAACGATTACGAGACGCGAACCGAATTCTAGAGCAAAAGGTAAACGAACGCACGAAAGAACTGGAGGCCATCAATCGAGAGATTCTCCAAACCCGGGATCAACTGATTATGCAGGAGAAAATGGCCAGCTTGGGCACCCTGACCGCTGGCATTGCCCACGAAATCCGGAACCCTCTGAACTTCATCAACAATTTTGCCTATATTACCCAAGAGCTGATCTCGGAGATGAAAGAGGAGCTGGAAGAAGCCAGCCCCAAGTTGGACGCGGAATTCGTAAAAACCATGAGCGAAACCATGGAAGAAGCCATGGAAAACACGGGCTTTATCACCGAACATGGTAATCGGGCCAACCGCATTGTTCAAAGCATGATGGAGCTGTCATACGAAGATACAGGCCAGTACCAGGAAACCGACATCAACGCGCTTGTAAAAGAGTTCGTGATGTTGGCCTACCAGGGCGTTAAAGCTAAGGACAGTTCCCTGCAGGTTAAGTTTGAGGAAAATTACGACCCGGAGGTGGGCAATCGCCATGTATCTCCCCAGAACCTGGGCAGGGTGATCATCTGCCTGGTTCACAACGCCATAGACGCCGTTTTGGCTCGCACAAAAATGGATCAGCCCAGCTATAAGCCCCGCATCCGAACCCATACCGCCATTAAAGACAATTTCCTTGAAATCAGTGTGGAAGACAATGGCATAGGCATCCCCGAAGAGAACGTGGACAAGGTGTTGACGCCATTTTTCACCACAAAACCTACCGGCGAGGGCAATATCGGGCTGGGTCTTTCTCGATGTTACGATATCATCGTCACGGAACACCGTGGCAACCTTGACATCGAAACGGTATATGGAGAATTCACGCGCATTACCATGCAGTTGCCGATGGATGAACTCTCTGACAAGGCAAATACGCTCCCAGATTAGAGCATGAAACCAATTATTTCAGCCATAGCGGGTTGCGCAATTTACGGCCTCTGATATAATCAATATCAGGTGATTCTGGTGTGTGAATAAATGAACGTCCCCCTAATGGATGCTCGGCTCTACTTAAAGGAAGCTGCATATGAACTTCATTTCCAACCTGAAGATTAAGACCAAAATCAACCTGATCATGGCTGTGGGTGCGGTGGGCCTGGCCATTTTGGCCGCCGTGTTCCTTATTTCTCGCCAACGGGAATCAAGAGCGATGGAGCGAAAAGACCTCGCATTTGAAACGTATCAGGTCGTTGAAAGGCTCAACGAAAATCTCCTGCAGGCTCGTCGACGAGAGAAAGATTTCATCATCAGGAAAGAGGAAAAATACGCCGACGATCACAAAGCCATCATGGCTCAAATTCGAGAAGACGTGCTCCTGCTCCACGACAAAATCGAGGACGAAGAGGATTTCCAAGTTTTGGAGGAGCTGGAAGCGGATATCGACAAATACGGCGCTCAGTTTAAGCTGGTGGCAAATTTGTACCGTGAAACCGGTCTGGATGAAGAATCGGGATTGATCGGCTCTCTGAGAACATCCGTTCACGATCTGGAAGAACGGCTTAAGTCCATTCAAAATGCAGAACTACAGGTCAAAATGCTCATGATGAGACGCCACGAAAAAGACTTCATCATGCGCCTGGACGCCAAATACCGGGAACGCATGGTGAAAACCAGAGCCCAATTCGAACAGATCATGAGCAAGAGCAATATCAGCGCCTCGGGAAAAGAAACCATAAGCGGCCTGGTTGAGTCCTATCACAAGGATTTTGAGGCCATGGCCGACGGCCTGACGAGAATCGAGACGGAAGTTAAGGTGCTCAGCGAAACCTACGCTGTCATGGCGCCTGTTTTTGAAAACTTCAGGTCCAGACTTACGGCAAAATATGACAAGGCAAACAAAGACTACCAAGATGTCCGGCACACCACAGGCAGAGTTATGTTGTTCATTTTCATCCTGGTCCTCATTGTGGTAAGCGCTGCAGGCTTCTCGGTGGGCAGGAATATGAGTCAGAGCGTGGAAGGGCTTTGCGAGGAAATGAATCACCTGGCCGAGGGTGATCTGGAAGTGGATATTCAGGGAGTTGAACGGGGCGACGAGATTGGCCTCATGGCCCGCGCCACCCAAACCTTCAAAGACAACGCCATTGAGGTTGAGCGCATGCGCAGGGAGGAAAAAGAGCGCGAGGCCATTGAACGGGAGAAGGAGGCCGAAGCCATTCGCCTGGAACGAGAACGCCAGCAGCGTCTGGAGAGCTACATCCAGAGCTTTGACAGCCAGGTGAAAGCAGCTATGGCGTCGTTGTCTCAAGCTTCCGAAGACATGAAGAAAACCGCAGACACCATGAATGAGGACGCAGACACCTCAAACGTGCAGAGTCAGACAGTGGCCTCTGCGTCAGAGGAAGCGGCTCGGAGCACGCAAACCGTGGCGGCGGCGGCCGAGGAATTGTCCAACTCCATTGCGGAAATAGCCCGCATGGTAGGCCATTCCGAACAGATCTCCACTCAGGCGGTGAGCGATTCTCATCTTGCGGAAACCCGGGTGAATGCGCTTTCGCAAATTTCAGACCAGGTAGGCGCGATAGTTGGCCTCATTCAGAAAATTGCAGAACGGACCAACCTCCTGGCTTTAAACGCCTCCATCGAATCGGCCCGGGCAGGTGAAATGGGCAAGGGTTTTGCGGTTGTGGCTGAGGAAGTTAAGGTTCTCGCTCGCCAGACTGCCGAAGCGACAGAAGACATCTCGGTCCAAATCAACTCTATCAAATCGGCGACCGGAGAAGTGGTTGAGGTCATTCGAAAAGTGGTTTCGGTTATTGGAGAGATGTCGGATATTTCAAAGACCATCTCTGTGGGCATCGAACAGCAAAGCGGCGCAACCTCTGAAATCTCAGTGAATATCCAGGAAATCTCCACTGCGACAGACGAGGTATCCTCCAACATTGAGCAGGTGGCTGAAACGGCGGGAAGAACCAAAACCACGGCAGACCATTTGCTGGAGGTTTCATCCGACGTCACCAGTCGCACCAACGCCTTAAACGACGATATCAACGAGTTCCTGAAATTGGTGGCCTCTGTCTAACGCCAACCCAATACCCGGTTCGAGATGGAAACATTCAAATTCCTTAAAATAAGGCTTGACCTGATCCTTGGAGGTTGATATAAATTGGGTCGTTGTGCCGATGTGGTGAAATTGGTAGACGCGCTGGATTCAAAATCCAGTGAGGGCGACCTCGTCTCGGTTCGAGTCCGAGCATCGGCACCACCCCCAACCTGGCGGAAAGCCGGGCTTTTTTTTTATGGGGGTTCTGATCGTAGCGGTTGATTGGGGGAGTCCTCATGGAGTCGGGTTCGCGCTCTAAAAAGGTCTTGATCCGTATTTTGATGGTAGCCCCGCCCATCCTGCTCATACTCTATATTACCCAGAGCTTTCTTACCATTCGTGGCCTGCTCTCCAATTCATCTCAATTCCATGTGGCTTTTGCTCAGGATCTCATTCAAGACGACC
The DNA here is from genome assembly GCA_050294955.1 of Holophagae bacterium. GTDB lineage: Bacteria > Acidobacteriota > Holophagae > Acanthopleuribacterales > Acanthopleuribacteraceae > JBNKOV01. The sequence goes on along the minus strand of JBNKOV010000605.1, from coordinate 59 downwards.
TTTCCATTAAATTAGCGTTGGATATTGAGAAGCTGCAACAATGTCTGGAGGACGATCCT
>JBNKOV010000604.1:0-3937 GCA_050294955.1 Holophagae bacterium | reverse complement strand
ATAGCTTTTTCAATGACACGATCTAAAGAACTCGTCAACAGATCGCTATAGCCATCCTGTGAGGGAGAAGCAAGCTCCAATTGAGCTAAAGCGCCTTCGGAGTTGCCTGAGTTATAGAGAGAAACCGCATAGTTGAAATGTACCGTTTTCAGGGTGGAATCAAATCGTTGCTTGTACTGCCCAGTAAAGGGAGCCAGAAGTTCGCCGAGCTGAATGGCTTCATCCCAATTGTCTTTCTCCAAAGCGCCATGAAACAACTTTATGCCAATATTATAACAGAGACCTTCAAACTCCGCCAAAGATGGATACCGTTGCGCAGCGCCAGCAGCAACCCAGCCAGCAGGCTCAAAAGAATTCGCATTAAACATCTTCAGGGCCATATTGTAGAGCTTCACATCGTAAAAGCCTTTGCCCTGCTCATTCACCGGAGACAACAGACAACTTAGCTGAAGCGATCGCCAGGCTTTTTGAGGCTCTTTCTCCCCGAAATCCGAAGATTCCGCCGTGAGAAACGATGCTGCAATATCTCTCAGCCCCATGCTCTCATTATTCAAAAAGTAGGGTTCAAGATCGTCCTGAAACGCGCCATAGGCGGACGGAACCAAACCTGCGTCAATGGAAGCAGCGACATACAGCCAGGTCGCGGTTAATTTGGAATACTCACCGCTGTCCAACATGGGAATCAGACCAAAAACGGATTCATTTTCCCGTTTCAAATTGGAGAAAATTTTCTTGTGAACCGTGCGCGCAACTTTCCTGGGGTTGCCTTTTAGCTGCTTGTCGCTCAATTTTAACCGTTCCGACAAAACCCTGTACTTCTCGACATAAGCCTGGAGCGTCTCGGCGTCTTCGACACCACTGGCGATCAGGGCAATTTCTACATCGGAAAACTGGGTCTGAGCTGTCTCCTTCAGTTCTTTAAAAAGTTGATCCCTGAGAGGGTTACCCCATGAAAAGCCCGTGATCAGAAAAATAAATACAAAAACTCTCATCTTCATCCTCTTTGAAATTGGCGTACTTCCCAGCCCCTTTAAACCTACCGTCCAAGCCGGGCCGCGCGTTTCCGAATTTAAAAGATTAACACCCCACCGACCTCATTCCAAGCCTATTCTCTCGCCGCCTTGCAATTTCCCCATTATGGAAGGACGCTGAAGGAACCTGCAATTGACATTCGTCTCCAATTGTTTTACCTATAAAGAGGCAAAAGGCCTTCGGGTCTTGGAGGTGACTGGTGACCGTAGAAGAACTGATTGATAATTTCCAATGGTTGGAAGATTGGGAAGAGCGTTACCGCTACATTATTGACCTGGGCCGTAAATTAGAGCCCATGCCCGAAAAGGACAAAAACGAGGTCACAAAGGTTGAGGGATGCATGAGCCAGGTTTGGATGACAGGCGCCATATCCGGAACCCCGCCCACTCTGCACATTGTTGCCGACAGCGACGCCTTCATTGTGAAAGGTCTCATCGCAGTGCTGCTCATCATCTACAATGGGAAATCCCCTGAAGAAATATTAAACACTGATATCAAAGCCATCTTTTCCGAGCTGGACCTGGAAGGCCATATAAGCCCCAACCGTAGAAACGGGTTTTACGCCATGGTGGGCCGCATCCAATCTTTTGCCAAGACGGCGAGCTGACAGCCGTCTTTTGTATGAAAAAGGGGCGGACAACTTGAAAAAAAGGGAAAAAGGCTCTATACTTTTAAATAGGACCAAAGCGGTCCTATTTAAAGAACCAGCTATCCTTGACCAGGCGCGGCGGCCATGGAAGGACTCAGTCCGGGAAACCGGCTTTAAGGAAGGATGCAGATGATCAACTTAACCGATGCGGCGCAAAACGAATTAAAGCGAATCATGAGCCAGGAAGGCGAAGGCAATAAAGGCGTTCGTCTGGGTGTAAAAGGCGGGGGATGTAGCGGTTTCACCTATGTCATGGACTTTGCGAACCATCCCAAAGAAGGCGATCATGTTCTCAACGAGAACACCGTCCCCATATTTATAGACGCCAAATCTCTGGATTATCTGGACGGCATGGAAATTGACTACATGAGCGACCTGCTGAACAGGGGCTTTAAGTTCAACAACCCCAATGCCACAAAATCCTGCGGTTGCGGAACATCCTTCGCAGTCTAGCTATCGACCCACCAGGGCAGCATGAACTTGAACACGCTGCCTTTGCCCTGTTCGCTCAAAACCTCAATAGAAGAGCCATGAGCGCGAATAAGTTCTTGAGAAAGAGGCAAACCAAAACCGGTGCCTCTTTCTCCGTCTGTGCCCTGAGTTGACACTTTTTCGTGTTTGGCAAAAAGCGCCGAGATCATATCCTGCGGAATGCCAACGCCGGTATCGCAAACCTGCAGCTCCACGCCGTCCTCTAGAACTCGCGTATTTAAAGTAACGACGCCGTCCCGCGGAGTGAACTTTACAGCATTCGTAACCAGATTGGCCAGAACCTGGAAAATCCTGCGCCCATCAGCGCGAACCTCTAAAGAATCGTGGATATTATTTACCAGGGTAATATTTTTCTCATTGGCGAGGTAATTAAGCTCGGAGATGATTTGAATCGCTAAAGGCCAGATATCGCAACGCTGCATATCCAGTTGAACTTTCCCGCTTTCAACAGCAGTGAGATCCAAAATATCGTTTACCAGGGAGAAGCCCCGCTTACTGGTCTTCTGGAGTAGCTGATAAAAGGTGTGCAGCTCCTCAGGATCCACGCCAGAAATAAGAACCTCACTGATATTAATAAGCTTGCCTAGGGGAGCGCGCAAGTCGTGAGCTACTATGCTGACAAAATCCCGCATCTGTAAAACCCGCTTTTCCATTTCTTCGCGGGTTTCCTTAAGGTCCTTGATGCGGCGGGACATTTCCCAATGATCTTTACACGCCGTTTTGAGCAGCGCCATTTTTTTGCCCAGTATTTTTGGGTTAACCGGCGCCATGATGCACTCGGCGTTCTGATAATCATAGGCTTTGGCGAAAGCAGACTCATCCCCAGCAATAAAAAGCACCGGAGCTTTACAGGCTTTGTCAGCAGACCTGATTTTCACAACGGTGGAAAAACCTACAGCGCCGCTATTGGGAACAGCCGCCAGAATCAAAAAATACCTGGTGTCGGAACAAAGCCCCACCGCCTCATGCTCCGAATGAGCATATGTTGCGCCAATGCCCAATTCATCCAAGGCGGCTTTCACCTGATTTGAGATTTCCGTACCGTCGTTAACTACTAAAATGTCGCTTTTTTCTTCCATATTGGTGCTAGCCATTTCCTTTTCAGGAATTATATCTCTTTTTCCCTCTAGCCCGCAGCTCCATTCTCTACGTTTTTAGCAACACTGGCAACAGCCAGATTGTAAATTGACCAAAAAAGCTGAAAATGAAAATGGAAAATCGGGTGAAATCGGCGCATGAACCGTGTATTCCTCTAGTGGAACTTCTGAGTTCTGATTCCATACTACACCGAACTGATGAGATAGACAATGGTCTAACCCTGCCTTCGTAGGGATTTTTACGCAAAACCACCTTCCGGACCAGCTTTATTTTTCTAAAACAGCCTTCTCAAATCAGGGAAGAACCATGCATTTCCAAGAAGAAATGTGCCGCAACTCAGAACATAAGACATCTATTTTTCCACTCGAACCTACAATACGCGCCCCGCATTTTTTAGCTGGATCACTTTCCACCTTTCAGAAAACGTTATTTTTCCACAAGATAGAACTCACACACAGCAAAACTTTCTCAAACCATTCCCCAACCTGGAGAAAACCATTTTGTGCATTTGAAGGAAAGTCATGTTAATTTTTGTAGTTCCGGCCATCCTATAGCGCACAGCCAGGCAAAGACAAGGAGCAGAGGAAATCTATATCCATGAGGGTGAATATTCAATAGCTACGCAGAGGCAGTAGCCGGATGAAGGGGCCGCCTACTTTGCTAAGC
>JBNKOV010000603.1:0-3937 GCA_050294955.1 Holophagae bacterium | reverse complement strand
CTTGAAGGTATTGGTTCCCTCTTTAATTCTTCTCTGCATGTCAGTAGAAGGCAACAACCATGATCTCACCCTGGCCACGCCAGAATCCGTAGGCATGTCCTCTGAACGTCTAGCTCATATCGAAACAATTATTGAACGCGCAATCGCTGATGGGGAAATTCCTCACGGGGCAGCCCTGGTGGCAAGGCATGGTAAAATCGTCCATTTAAGCTACCACGGGATGGCCGATGTTTCGACCGGCGCCCCTTTAAGGGAAGATACTATTTTCAGGATTGCTTCTATGACCAAGGCGGTAACGAGTGTTTCCGCAATGATTTGCTATGAACAGGGTCTTTTCCTCATGACTGATCCTCTTTCTAAATACATCCCGGCTTTTGAAGGCAGTAAAGTGGCGGTCGTTGATGAAAAGGGGGAAATTTCGACCAGAGATCCCATTCGCCCTATCACCATACGAGACGTTATGACTCACCAGGCAGGGATGATTTATCAACCATTTTTCACAGGCCCTCTCTCCGATTTATATTTAGAGAATGGCGTAGCCGAAATTTTTCCGTACCGAAGAAATGAAACCTTGGAAGATTACATAAACAGATATGCGAGCATGCCAATGTATACCGACCCAGGAGGAGAAGTGACCTACGGGGTTGCGACGGATGTCTTGGGGAGACTGGTCGAAGTCTGGTCTGGAATGGCCTTGGATGAATTTTTTCAAAGATATATTTTTGACCCATTGGAAATGCACGATACATCTTTTTTTCTGCCACAAGACTCGGAAAAGACTGAGCGTTTAACTGCAATGTATACAGCAGTTAACGGTGGCTTTGCTGAGCGACGTGAACCAGAAATAGGATCCACTTTTCAGGGACCGGGGCGGCTTTTCTGCGGAGCTGCCGGCCTATTGTCCACGCCTACAGATTATTTTCGCTTCGCCCAAATGATTTTGAACAACGGTGTGTTCAATGGGAGACGAATATTGAGCGCGAAGGCGGTTTCAATGATGACCCAAAACCAGATGGGCGATGTTCTTCTTCCAGATTTTCTGAGAATCCTGGGTGATCAGACTGGATTTGGCATGGCTATTCGCAACAGACGTGGTGAGTGGGATGGTCTTGAATCTTTAGGTACGCTATCGTTTGCGGGAATTTTTTGGACCAGGTACTGGATTGACCCAGCAGAGGATCTCATTGTGATAGCTATGACTCAGGCGTATACCTTGGACCAGTCTGGTTTTACTCACCGTGTCAAGAACGCTGCCTATCAGGCGATTATTCGTGAAGATAAAAACACTCCAGTCTTTAAACATTAAACAAACTGTGTATAAGGAGAGAGCTGTGGTTTTTGCCGTGAAAAGCTCTTAATCCGACAGTATTAAAATTGTTGAAATCAAGCAAACTGGCAGGCCATTGCGCCTGCCTTTTGTTTGAGAGTGGTTGATTTGGCGAAAAGCAGCTAATGATGGGATAAACTTCTGCCGAAAAAAAATAAGTCCGTAGTTGCATGGTGATGCAGCAATTACCTTTTGATTTCAAGGAGATTATATGCCTTACTCAGTTCCTGAAATTGAACGACTTTCAAGCATTCTTCCTTCCGAACCCTTGCTGCTCATGGGCTCTGGCCCGGTGCCCATTCCACAAGCTGTATCAAGGGCCAATGGCGTGGTGATTAACCACCTGGGACCAACAATGGACAGTGTAATTACCAATGTTAAACGTATGTCTCAATATGTGTGCCAGACCCGGTCAAGTAAGATTTTTGGCATCTCTGGACCCTCTTCGGCCGCCATGGAAATGGCTATCACCAACCTACTGTGGCCAGGGAGGAAAATACTGATTTGCAGAATAGGCACTTTTAGTGGTCGTTTTGGCGAAATGGCTAGAGGGGTGGGCGCTGATGTTGTGTTGTTGGAGCCCCCTCCAACGATGCCGATGACTGCTGAGATGGTCAGGGAGGCCTTGCAAAAAGACCATTTTGATGTGGTTTCAATGGTCCAAGGGGAGACCTCCTGTGGCGTTTTGAATGTGGAGCTTCCTCAGATCATTAAGGTTGCAAAGGAGTATGGTGCTCTTGTCATCACCGATGCTGTATGCACGCTCTCAACCATGCCTATGTATATGGACGACTGGCAGATAGATGTGCTGCTTACGGGAGGACAAAAAGGGCTCGCCTCTATCCCAGGCGTTTCTTTGATCGCATTTTCCGATGCGGCTTGGAATGTGGTTGAAGGACGGGAAAGCTTAATGCCCCACTGGTGCCTTGACGCAAAACGCGCTCAAAAATTCTGGGGCGAAAGGGAATACCATTATACAGCTCCCGTTTCTGGGATTCTTGCATTGCACGAAGCCTTGCGTTTAATTTGTGAAGAGACTTTGGAAAAGCGGTGGGAGCGTCATCTCATTAGTTCAACAGCCCTCCAAGCTGGAATTGAGGCGATGGGTTTAGAGCTTCTCATCCCTAGGGACTATCGTCTCAACTCGGTGGTTGCTATTAAATTGCCGGCTGGAGTAGATAGCGCAAGGCTTCGCAATTACATGGCAAAAACTTTCCATGTTGAAATCGCAGGCGCTTTTGGCCTGCCCATTGTTCGGATTGGTCAAATGGGGGAGCAATGTCGATCGCAAAACCTGTTTAAAACGCTCTATGCCCTGGGTATGAGTTTTCGTCATGAAGGGTTTGATCTGAACATTAGCACTGGCATGGCGGCCTTGGAAGATAATCTAGCTCCTGATCCTGATCATTTTGTTGAATGATTGGACCTGGAAGAACAGGGAAAAAAGCCTGGGAGGGGTTCTGCTGCCAGAGTTAGCATGCCTGGAGGGGAGACTTATCATTTCAACCAGGCCCTTGTTTTCCCTGGAGAAGCTCTGTCAGTCCTCTGTAAAGAAAAACTTTGTCCGGCGCTATCGCTTTTACGGGATAGGTATCCCTGTAGAATTAATACGAAATTTTTACCTAGCATCTGGGTTATGAATTCCTGTAAATTGCCGATACGACCTTATGAGAAAAGTCGCTGGATTGTAACCGGCACTACGCAATATTGGGGGGCCTGCTTTGGAAGTTGAGTTAAGTCTGAATCATACAAAGTTAGTCCTGGTGCAATGCTCCCCATTGAGCGTCCTAAGGTCAGGGATTGTCGGTCCTTTTCTAGCCTCCGTTTCAAGGGCGTTCTACCCATGCCAAAAGAGTTACCAGTAAAGCCCATAATTACCGATACCGTGAAAGGCCTCAAATGCCCATAAATGAAACCACCAATATCAGGTCATTCCCTCCAAAATTCGCCTCATCCTGCTACAATGCGCCAAATTTTTTTTCAGTCATTCTAAATGCGCCAACTTATATCTGTGGAGAGTTACAATTAGTGCTTTCGGGGAGATATGGTGTTTGCGCGAAAAGCGTTTGTCTGTAAAAAACACCCACCTCCCGTTTTTTTGAAATAGTAATTGAGCTCCAACAGGAAATGAAGTACTCTTTATGAAGCAAAAAAGTCACATTGTGTGTGGAATGGAATTGAAAACATACTTTTGCAAAGGAGAAGCTCATGGCTACCGATTTTTCCAACAATAATGAAGCTGAAGTTGAATATGGACCCCTTTCCTATGGGCAGCGAGCTTTGGGATTTCTTCATGAGATGAGTGCAAATGGTCATGCCTATAACATGAGCTATGCATGGTATTTAAAAAGTGAGTTGGACGTTCTTGCCTTCAAGGCGGCTCTAAAACAGATTGTGGCTCGCCACCCTGTAATGCGGTCCACTTTTGGTCAGCACAAGGGTGAAATGGTCCAAAAGATCCATCCGGAAATGGACCTGTATTTTGAAGAGAAGGATGCAACGGATTGGGAAAATGACCAGGTTCGGCTCAATCTTGTAAAAGAGGCCTATCGACCTTTTGATTTCAAAAAGACCCCCCCTATTCGCTGGACTCTGTTCAATCGAGGAGAG
>JBNKOV010000602.1:0-3938 GCA_050294955.1 Holophagae bacterium | reverse complement strand
TAAAACTTTTCTTTTCTTCTTGGTCATGATCTTCATCGTCTAATAGACTGGAAAATCCGATAATAGCATTCATGGGAGTGCGGATTTCATGGCTCATATTGGCGAGGAACTCGGATTTCTGGCGTGCGGCCTCTTCGGCCAGGGCCTTGGCGCGAACCAGAGCCATCTCACTCTGCTTCATGCTGGTGATATCGCGAATAACCCAGATTTGAGACTCGTATCCCTCTTTTTGAGTGACCGAAACATTGAGGATGCCCTCTTTCTTGGCTCCTCCAGGCAAGCCATAAGGACCGTCTACAACGATTCGGATGCGCCGACCGGGTTCCGGTTTGGGATAATCAGACAGCAGATCTTGGATTCGCAGGCTGCCTATTTGGTCTGCGCTAACTTGGAACAGATTTTCCGCCGCAGGATTCAGCGTCTGGATGAGTCCGTTGGGATCGGTGCTGAGAATGGCTTCGCTTACGTTGTTGAGAATATGGGATAGTTTGGACAAGGTCTCGGAAATAATCTGGGTCTGCTGCTTCAGCTTGGCTTCTCGTTGCACCGCAAGGCTGACGTCGGTAATGTCGATTAGGCAATAGTGCTGGCCTTGATCGTCCTTAAAGGCCTTGATCACCACTTTTTGGGTCATGGCCATTTCGTGATGAAAGGGGTGTTTCAAAGGGAAGGGGCTCTTGGTGAAGGCGCTGGAGAGCACAGAGCTGTGCCCAGCGGAAAGGGCCTGGTCAACCGCGCTCAAGAGTCTTGGCGGTAATTTGCTTTCAAAAATAGTTTCTAGCTTGTGTCCCAAGGCCTCGTCGGCCTGAATGCCGCTGGAGTCTTGCATCCATTGGTTCCAGATCACCACTTCATGGGCGTCATTGAGGACGACCTGACCATGGCAACTGAGATTGGCCGTTTTTTTGAAGAGTTCCGCGGGTACTTCCATTTGTCAAACCATGATCGCTACTTAGGGATTGGAATTCATCATTCTCAAAAAGTACTGTTCCAAAAGTTCGCTGAGAATTTTGGTGGTGGCTAAATCCAAAATAAAACCAATGTGTCCGTTGAGATGTCTCCTGGTCATGTGGAAGGTCATTTTCAGATAGAGTATGTGTCTGTCGCCATCGTCGGTGAACGATTCACCCAGGACTTCCGCACATTCGCCCACCCGCATATTGGGCACTTCGGTTTCAATTTCCGTGTCCAGGAGGTTGGCAAGGGTGGAGATGCAGGCGTTCAGCACAATATTGCCAACTTCACACAGGGCTTCGCCTTCCATTTCTGAAAGTTCTTCCACCGGAATGGCCTGGCCGAGCATGATCTTGACCAGCTCCAGGCTCTCGGCCTGAGAGTATAGCATAATGGCCTGCCCGGAAAAGGCGCCGCGAAAAGATTCGCTGACGCCGCAGATCTCGTTGCCGGAGGTTTCCCTTACCTGCTCCACCAAATCGTGAAGGGGTTTTACTTCCACGGCGGGAACGGATAAGGCGATTTCCTCGCCGCCAGCCAATTCGCTAAGAGAGCATGCCGCCTGACCAACTCCCAGGTTAAATGCTTCCTTTAGAAGATCTTCTTGAAGTTCTGTCAGGTTCATCTGCTTGTATCCATAAGCTCCATTATCTTTTTTACCTTTGCAGGCGTCATGGGTTTGGCGATGTAGAAGACGCCCAGGGATTCGGCGCGATTCCGCACGGCCTCTTGAATATTGGCGGTGCAAAGGGTCATCCTGGTCTTGGGCAGTTTGGCTGCAAGTTTTTCGGCCAGCTCCAGTCCGTTCTCGCCGGGCATGTTGTAGTCGATAATGGCCATGTCGTTGGCGGTCATGCTTCTGGATGCTTCCATGGCTTCGGAAGCGCTGCCGGCCTCGAGAATTGCAATTTCGGGATTGAACGTTTTCAGCCAATGCTTGAGCATCATTCTCGCTGTTTTACTATCGTCTACAATTAAAACCGATTTCATGGCAGTCTCCGTCGATAGGATGGATTGAAGGGATTGGCATCCGTCTGTCGGGGTAATTGTTGGTGTTTTGGTAATTCGTACAAAACGGACTATATCCCACTTTCTTCATGAAGTTACGTCCAAAAAAGCGCTAATATCATACTACCGGTAAAAGGCGCCCGCTGCAAGAGTTTCCCGCCGCCAATGGCTTATTTCCTCGAAAAGGCCTGTTTGCAAGGGAGTTCAAGGACGCGGTGTCGTCGGTGTTGTTGAGAATGGAAACCCCAATAGAATCAAGGAAAAGGGGATTGGGTCTCCACTGATGGAGAAAGGTGAGGAAAGTATGGGATTAAGGCTTGGCGCACGGCCTCAAGATGCGGTATAGTACAAACTGTTGATTCCAGTTCATTGTTAAGAAGGGTCCAAAACCCCCTTCAGTTTTTCGCGATTCGCCCCCGTGAACTCATCGAACGTTTTCGGATTCACTTTTCTATTCAAAGAAGTGGGCTAACTTCAATTAAAGGGGTCATATTATGAAAATAGAGGATATTCGCAATGTTGGCATTGTCGGTCACGGCAATGCCGGAAAATCGATTCTTGCAGAAGCCATGCTTTTTAACGCTGGCGTGATCACTCGAATGGGCCGTATAGAAGACGGCAACACGGTCTCGGATTTCCACAACCAGGAAATGACCAGGCAGATTTCCATCTCCACCTCCATGATGCATGTTTCCTGGATGGATCACAAAATCAATATTATCGACGCGCCGGGCTATCAGGATTTTGTTGGCGAGGTTTATGGCGCGATGCATGTGGTGGACACGGGCCTTTTGGTGCTTGACGCGTCGTCGGGCATTGATGTGGGCACCGAACTCGCCTGGAGAGATGGAAGAAAGCACTCTTTGAGCAAAATTTTTGTGGTGAACAAGCTGGATAAGGAAGAGCTTAGCTTCGATAATCTTGTGGAGGACGTACGCGCTCGATTTGGCAATGACGTGGTGGCCACGCAAATCCCCTACAATACGGGCGATGGTTTTAATTCCATTATCGACTTGATGCGCGGCAAGATGTTGGTGTACGCAACCGACGGCACGGGAACCTACAAGGAAGAAGACATCCCGGAGGACGCGCAGGAGAAATACCAGGAATATCGGCTCACCTTTATGGAGTCCATCATTGAGCACGATGAAGACCTGATGAACAAATACCTTGAAGATGAAGTGGTTACAGAAGAAGAGTTGAAGAAGGCCCTCTCCTATGCCTGTAAGCACAATGAAATTTATCCCATTGTTTGCACCAGCGCCACAACCAATGTGGGCGTGTCCCGTCTGATGGAGATTATTGTGAAATACGGCGCTTCCGCCTCCGATCTGCCGGATGCGCGAGGCAAGAACGCCGCAGGCGAGGTGATTACTCGAAAATGCTCGAAGGACGAACCCCTGGCGGTTCACATCTTCAAAACCATTTCTGAGCCCCATGTGGGAGAACTCTCTTTTGTGAAGGTTTTCGCCGGCACGCTGAAGGTGGGCATGGATGTCTACAACGCCAATAACGAAACCTCTGAGCGCATTTCAACCTTGTACCTGTTGAACGGCAAGGAGCGCAAAGACACGCCCATGTTGGAATGCGGCGACATGGGCGCGATCATCAAGCTGAAGCATTCTCATACCAACGAAACGCTTTGCGACGCGCACCACCCCATTATCCTGGACCAGATCCGCTTCCCGAAACCCGTGATCCGCGCTGCCTTGCGCACCACCCGAAAGGGAGATGAAGACAAGGTGGGCTTTGGTCTTACGGCGCTTCATCAGGAAGATCCCACCTTCCATTTCTCCTTTGATCCCGAATTGAAGGAGACGGTGGTCAGCGGTCAGGGCGAATTGCAATTGGACGTGGTGGTCACCAGGCTACAGAATCGCTTCAACGTTGAGGTGGAGCTGGACGCGCCCAAGATTCCCTATCGGGAAACCATTCGGAAATCGGTGACGGTTCACAGGCGCTATAAGAAGCAGACG
>JBNKOV010000601.1:0-3947 GCA_050294955.1 Holophagae bacterium | reverse complement strand
CTCAAACTCCTGGAGCATGTCCATCCTCAGGGTGTTGACCTTGCTGTTGGCGTCATTTATCCGGATTACCGCAACGTCGCGAATATGTGAGATCTCCAAATAGCCCATAAAAGTTATCCCCCGGGAATGCGGCCTATGGCTGCATCTTAATCCAGAATCCACGTTTTTGGGGAGTAAAACCTGAAGAAACCATTAATTATTCAATAGTAAAGCCATCCTCAGGATTGGTTATAAAGCAGTTTACTCACATCGAGGATGAGCGTAATATCGCCATCGCTTAAAATGGAGAATCCAGACACTCCCCGAATATCACCAAAAAATTTCGATATCCGCTTGATCACGGTCTGGCGTTGACCAAGGATTTCATCTACAAATAAACAGGCCTGGCAAGAGCCTGATTCAACCATGACCAGGATGCCGTCATCCAGGTTTTGTTTGTGGGCGTTCACTCGCAACTCATCGCCCAAACGAATGATAGGCAAAAGCTTATCCCGGATCATGATAGACTCCGAGCCGTCAATATTTCGAGTAACCTTATAACCCTTCGGAGCAACAGATTCTCTAATATTGTTCAATGGGATGGTGAAAACGCCGTCATTAACTCGCACCAGCATGCCCTCAATAATAGACAGGGTGAGTGGAATGTACATAGAAATGGACGAACCCTTGCCTTCTTTGCTGGTTACTTGAATTCTCCCCTTTAATTTCTCAATATTCTGCTTCACCACGTCCATGCCAACGCCTCTGCCGGAGATATCGGTTATCTCACTGGCGGTGGAGAACCCGGGTGCGAAAATAAGCTCATAGATTTCATTGTCATCCCTAAAAACCTTCTGTGGATCGATCAACCCCCGCTCAAGGGCCTTTTCCCGAATTTTTGCCTTATTCATACCCCGTCCATCGTCGCTAATGACAATGCAGATTTCACCACCTTCCTGAGAAGCCGACAGTTGAATGTTTCCCATTTCTGGTTTGCCCAGGGCTACGCGCTCTTCGGGGGCTTCCAGGCCATGATCCACAGCGTTTCTCACCAGATGGATGAGGGGAGAAGACAGGTTTTCCACAACGTTCTTGTCAATTTCCGTGGTGTCGCCCTTGAGGACCGTTTCCACCTTTTTATTTTGCTTTTGGGCCACATCGCGAATGACCCGGCACATTTTCTGAAACGTACTCTGAATAGGGACCATGCGCAGATTCATCACCAGGTCTTGGATGTCTCGGGATATGCGATCAAGGGATTGCCCCAATTTCCGAATGTCTTCGAAACCCGAGTCCATAATCTGAGGGTGATGCGCGATCATATTTTCCGCAATAATTAATTCCCCCACCAGATTTCCCAATTGGTCCAGTTTCCCTAAATCTACCCGGATGTTGAAGCCGCCGTTCTCCCTTTTCCTGCTCTTTATCCTCTTAACCTCTTGAACCCTAAGGCCCAGTTCAAGCTGTTCTCTGCTAATCAGCTCCATATCCAGTAACATTTCGCCCAGTGGAAGGTCCTGTTTTCGCAACGCTTCTTGGAGTTGCTCATTGGAAATGGCCCCGATTTCCATGAGGACAGTTCCCAAAAAGGCTTCTCTATCACTGGACATGGGCTTGTTTTCAGTTACATCCGCAAGATCGTCCAGAGCCTCCATAAAGGAGGGGACAAAATCTGCTGTGGGCAAGCCTTCCCTGACGTGATTCAAGGCCTTGAGCAAACCCTTGAACATGCGGTTCAAAATACCCAAAACCGCCCGGTTGCGGTTTGACGCTTTGGCTGGGATCTTTCGGATAACTCTCCCCAGCTTTTCAACCAAGGCAGCCAATTCGGTGTGACCCAAAATTTCGAATTGTGATCGCAGCGCCAACGATTGTTTGGCAATTTCTTCCAAAACCTCCTCGCCGCCCTCCTCTCCCAATTTGAGAATCGACTTTTCCAAGCTGCCCAAAAGCTGAAGAATCTCTTCCGAAATGCAGTATCGAGCCTCCTGGGAATACATTTGGATTGGCGGTTCGTCTGGACTTGGACCTGGCGCATCGGCGAATAAAAGATTCACCAGGCGATCCACTTCAGATTCAAGCCCTTCGTCGGTCAGCTCTTCTTCCACTTTGTTTAATAACGTCTTAAGCAGGTCCCCCGTTTCATAGAGAATTTGCGTATGCCTGCCTTCCATAACAGCTTTGCCCTTGCGAAACTGATCTAATAAAGATTCTGCATGGTGGGTTAGCCTTGAAATAGCGTTAAATTTTAAAAAGCTGGCGGCGCCTTTAATTGAGTGGAATGTCCTGAATATGTCATGAATGATTTCCTTATCCAAACTGAGAGAGGATGAAATCATATCCTCAATTTTCATTAAGCTGGGATCCAGCCGGTCCAACATGTCTCTACTTTCGGCCAAGAAATCTTGGATTATTTCAAAACTCTCAGATGATTGTTGTTGGTCCACGCTTATAACCTCAGTTGAAATTATTATAACAGAATTTGGGGATTGTGCTTATTAGATTGACGAATGTTGGTTGATTTACTTCGATTTGAGTTTTATCGGAATGGCGCAATTCCAAGGCGAGCTAATTCTCTAGCTACCTTATGTGAGTCGAACGGCTTTAGCAGATAACCCTCACAACCTTCCTTAAACGATTCCATGACGTTCTTTCCACTGAGAGCAGTGACCATGAGAATTTTAGCTTCTTTGCCCAGTGTGTGAATATTGTTTTTTTCCTCCCATGATCGAATCTGTTTAACTACTTCTGGTCCAGACATATCGGGCAACTTGATGTCCACAGTAATCAATTGGTAAGGCAGATTCTTTTTGTGTGCGGACTCAAAGGCGTGCAGGGCTTCTTGTCCATTAACAGCCAGGTGACATTCACCCAAGTTCGACAAAATTTTCTGCAGCTTGGTGCGTGATACAAATTCATCTTCAATGATTAATATTTTCATATATTATATATTCCTCCTTATTTATAGAGACAAATGCTCATGAAATTTGATCACCTCTGTAAGGCACTTAAACTCTCTATTCAATTTCATCAATGCTCCGGAAATGCGAGTGGAGTCTTCTTTTTCGCAGGCCTCTTCTAGTTCTGACGCCGCCAAGGCGAACGGCATGGCGCAAAGATTGGAACCGCCCCCTTTCAGAGAATGAGCCTGGTTATGCGCGGTTTTCAGATCGTCCCCCATTAGAGCCTTAAGGATTGCCTTTAGTTGGTTTTCCGTATTAAGAACAAACTCCTTGACCACGCTCTTAACCAGGTCTTTATCATCTTGAAATTCGTAAAGAAGCCTTCGGTAATCCAAGACCCGGTCCAAATTGGCGCAAAGGCAGGATCTTACCGTTGGAGATTCGGATTGGGGGATTATGGGCGATGGCCTGAAATCCTGTTTCGGCTTCCCATAGGCCGGTCCGATCCATTTTTCTATGGTTTTCAGGAAAGCGTCTCTTCTAATGGGTTTTGCAATAAAATCGACCATGCCCGCCTCAAAGGATTTTACACGATGGTCTCCAAATACATTGGCGGTTAAAGCGATAATAGGCACGCTGTCCTGCGTATGCTTGCGAATTCTGCGAGTAATGGTGAAACCATTCATGTCCGGCATCTGCAAGTCCATTAAAATAAGATTGAAATGGGTTTCCAAAGCTTTCTCAATAGCCAACTTGCCATTCTCGGCCACCGATACTTCATATCCGGCATGGTTTAGGTGAAGTTTAACGATCTTTATATTGGTGGGGTTGTCTTCCACTAGGAGAATTTTTTTGCCAGCGCCTGCCTTTTCTTCCGGCGTTTCTCGAAGAGCCAATTCTAATTGCCATTTTATGCCGCCGCTTTCGCATGCTTCAACCAGTAGCCGTCCCTTTTCCAAGTGTATGGCTTTGGTCGTTAGGATGAGGTCCCAGTTTGATTTGGCTAAATTCAGCGCGGATGGCTGAAAATACGTCTTTACCGTGTTGATGTCTTCCTTTTCATAT
>JBNKOV010000600.1:0-3947 GCA_050294955.1 Holophagae bacterium | reverse complement strand
GCCCGGACAATACGAATACTACGTTAACGAAAAAGAATGACCAGGTGTGAATTGGACCCAGGCGGCTACCGGCTGGGGCATGGGCAGCTACAATTTCAATCGTTATCTGAGCAATGGCGAGGCCCAGGAAAAGCAGGCGCCCGGATTGGTGGTTCCCGAAGGCGTGGACATCTCTTTTGTCAATGACCAGGTAGGGGCCGTCTTCATGGCGCGCGACCTGATCAACACGCCCGCAAACGACTTGGGTCCTCAAGACCTCTGCGAGAAGGTGAACGAAATAGCCGAAGCCCACGGCGCCGAGATCTCCATCATCGAAGGCGAAGATCTGGTTGCCAAGAACTATCCGGCTATTTATGAAGTGGGCAAGGGCAGCACTCGTCCTCCCGCATTGATCGACCTCCATTGGGGCGATCCCACCCACACCAAGCTCACCCTGGTGGGCAAAGGGGTGGTCTACGATTCCGGCGGCTTGAGTTTAAAGCCCTCAGCCCGCATGCTCTCCATGAAGAAAGACATGGGTGGTTCGGCCATTACCCTGGCTCTGGCCAATTTGATCATGAGCCGCAAGTTGCCCGTGCGTCTGCGTTTACTCATTCCCACTGTGGAGAACGCCATTGGCAACGCCTCCTACAGGCCGGGCGACATCATCAAAACCCGCAAGAACATCTCGGTTGAGGTGGGCAATACAGATGCCGAGGGACGACTCATCTTGTCGGACGCCTTGACGGAAGCGGTTTCCGAGGACCCCGATTTAATCATCGACATGGCTACCCTCACCGGCGCAGCCCGGACCGCACTGGGCCAGGACCTTCCGGCCTTTTGGACGCCATCCGACAAGTTGGCGGCCGAGTTGGACAAGGCTGCTGGTCAGGCCGCAGATCCCGTCTGGCGCATGCCGTTGTGGCAACCCTATCGCAGCAACCTCAAAAGCTCGGTGGCCGACATCAACAACATGGCCAACACCCCCATGGGCGGCTCCATCACGGCGGCCCTTTTCCTGCATGAATTTGTGAGACCCTTTAACAACTGGATCCACATGGACGTATACGGCTGGCGGGTAGACAATCTCCCCGGTTCGCCCAAGGGCGGCGAAGCCTCAGCGCTTCGAGCGGTTTACCGATTCTTGGAGAACCGTTACAAGCCCTGATGAAAGCCCAGCGCGAGCGAGCCCTCTCGCTCGCGCCAATCCTTAAACCGGCTCTTTCACCTTGAGCACGATAAGGGTCATGTCATCGTGGCGGGGCGCGCCTGCTTCGAATTTTTTAACCTCTCGCAACAGGCCCGTGGCCAGCTCTGCCGGGGGCATGTGGTGGAACTTTTCCACGTAGTCGATAATCCGTTGCGCCCCAAAAAGCTCATCGTCCGGGTTCATGGCTTCGTCCAGGCCATCTGTGAATAGCAAAACCACATCGCCGGTCTTCAGCTCCAGGTGGTGCTCCCCGTAATTCCAGCGTTTCAAGCCGCCCAGGGGAATATCTCTGCGGGTTGGGTTGGGCAGGGGCATTCGCTTGCCGTCGCGAATAACCAGAGGGTCTGCATGGCCCGCGTTGCCCCAGGTCAGCTTGCGTTCTTTTAAATGAATGTCGCAGATCAGGCCTGTGGAGAAAACCTGTTTCCCGGTTTTCATGTACATGGGGTAGTTCATGCGAGTGAGGATGGCGCCTGGAGAATGGCCGCTTCCCGTCTCGGCGTTAATCAGACCGCTGTTCATCACGGCGATCATGGCGGCGCCCATAGACTTGCCGCTCACATCCAAAATGGCAAGACCAAGTCGCTCCTCTTCTTCCAACCAGAAATAGTCGAAATAATCCCCGCCCACCTCATTGGCGGGAATGCAGACGCCGAAAATGCTGTAGCCCGGAACCTTGGGCGCTTTCAGAGGCATCAGGCTCATCTGCATCTGGCGTGCGGTTTGCAACTCATTGAAAATGCGATCTTTTTCCAGGCGTCGCTCCAGTCGCGAGCGTTGGTTCAGCCAGGAGAGAAGCGCGATAACCAGACCCGCTAAAATCAGGAACCAGGGCCGTATCCAGATGGGCGGCGTAATAACAAACTCAAAGGTAACCGGCTGAGATTCTTGAAGAAATCGATTTACTGCCGTAACCTTGAATAGGTATTTTCCAGGGGCCAGACCATGAAAGGGGATCTTCTCCTCTCGTGTGTTTCCCTGCCAGCTGTCTTCGTTGCCGGAAAGTTCATAGGCGAACCGGGTGTCCGCCGCGTCGCGTGAAAGGTCGATGGCGCGGACGCTAAAAGCGATGTCCTTTTGCCGAGGCCGCAATTTAAGACCGGATTCATTGGGAAGCGTCTGGTCCCCAGTACTCACCGTAACCAGCTCTAATTGAGGCGGTTTATGATCTTGTTTAAAGCGGGCGATGCTGCTTTTGGTTCTCACCCAGAAACGGTTGAGGGCATCTTGGGCAATGTCTGAAATGGCAGGTTCATAGAGGCCGTCATTCTGAGAAAAGGCTGTGATCAGGCCCTTGTGGTACATGTTCAATCCGCCATTGGTGGCAATCCAGAGAACGCCATCCTGATCGCGAATCAGCTCCTCCGGCGAGGAGCCCGCCATGCCATTGGACACGGTCAAATGGTGAAGGCGGTTCTCATCCACCCTGGACACGCCCTTGCGACTGAGCAGCCAGGTCGTTCCATCTTCCTCAACAAACACGTCGATCAGGTAATTGGACAAATAATCCCAATCGGGGTGGTCCACCACAGCGCCGTCTTTGAAGTGAACGATCTCCCTGTTCAGGTCCTCTTCCAAATTGATCCATAGCTCATCGCTTTTTGCGGGGAAGATATCGTCCAATTTCATTCCTGGCGAACCCAGGTTACTCCAATAATCAGATTTACCATCCTGCCAACGGGTGAGGCTTTCCCCTTCCCCAAGCCACCAGACGCCATCTTTGTCCAGAGCGACAGCGCGGTTCATGAGTTCTGCGGAGTTAATTTGAAAGGTCTGCTCAAGGTCTTTGTTGTACTTAACCAAATGGACCAGGCTCTCAAGCCACACAGAGCCGTCCTTCTGGGGTTTTATGGAAATCAGGTTTTCAAATAAACCCAGTGATTGCAATTGGTCGCCTGTAGCGTTTGCGACGAGAATTTGGCGATCCCTGTTCCAGAACCACATGCGCCCATGATGGTCGGCCTTCATGTTTAACACCGGCTCTAACAGTTCCTCTGCCTTTGGGGCATGCCATTGGTTGTCTTTAAAATAAACCAGACCCGCGTCGGAGCCAGCCCAAACCACGCCATCCGCATCATCTACTTGAAAAACCTTGTCGGACGGAAGCCCATCCTGCTTTGTGAACATCTTGAAGTTGCCGGAGACGTCAACTCGGGCCAGGCCCTCCCAACCGGGAAACCATAAATTACCCGCCTTGTCTTCCACAATCTTGTGGATCATGCTGCCCGCAGGCGGTTGCATATCATTGGTCGTGAGGTTGTGCGTAATGAAAAGCGGTTCCTCAAAGCGGTTGAGCCCAAATTGGGAGCCAACCCAGAGATTGTTCTGATTGTCTTCGAGATAGCAGGATATACGGTTTGAAGACAGGCCGTTGCGATCCGTGTAATTCTCAATGCTCCTGTCGCTGATGAGCGAGAGTCCGTTGGCGGTTCCCGCCAGAACCCGGCCTGCCCGATCTAGGAACAAAGAGGATATGGTGTTGGAGGCCAGCCCGTCATCCACTTGAATTTGGGTCGTGGATTCCCCATCCCATTTGATGAGGCCCTTTCCTGCGGTGGTGAACCACAAGGCTCCTTTTGCATCCTCAATCATGTTGTAGAGAAACCCGGATTGCAGTTCCGGCGGCAGATTGCCCCTTGTGAAATAATCCTTGTGCAATTGAACCGCGCCGCTGAGAGTGGTAACCCAGATCACCCCGTCCCTGGTTTGGTAGATGTTGTTCACTGTTTTGGCTGGCAGCCCTTCCGGGTCGCCGTAG
>JBNKOV010000599.1:0-3950 GCA_050294955.1 Holophagae bacterium | reverse complement strand
TGAGGCGTAAAGCTGAGGATTCGCTTCAACCTATATTGGAAATGGTCGGGTTTAATGCTCATAGGTGATGAGCTGTCCTTAAAAAAAAGCGAACCACGTCATCTATTGGAAAAGCAACAGTTGTATTCTTTTAATGAGCTGGGCTTGGTGGATTTCATTATTCCAAACAAGCCGCCACCTGCTTCACCATGTCCTCGCATTTCACTTCGAGATCGGCCAGTTTCAACTCATTGAATCCCAGGATTTGTGCAGACTCGGTCAATTCCAGGCGGATGTCGGGATCGTGGGTTGGCCCCAATCCTACTTTTTTACACAATTGATTGGCTAACGCTACTACATGCAGGGAGTTGTTGCCCGCTTCCTCTTCGGGAATGTCCTCATGGCAGGCGATAATGGTGGTCAATGCCTTGGGCAAGCCCTTTTCCTTGAGATAATAGGCGCCCAGTTTGGCGTGATCTTCGAAAGCCACTTCCATGAATTCTTTTACGTTCATGGAACTTAAATCAACTTTGAAGTCTTTGGCCTGGATGAGAGCCTGCACAAATAGAACATATCCAAAATCGTGGAGCAGGCCCGAGGTGAAGATTTCGGCGACATTGTCCATTTTCAGATCCTGGGCAATGGTTTGAGATGTGAGGGCTGTTCCCAGGGCATGCATCCATAAATCTTCCAGAATTTTCTTTACGTGGTGATTCTCGGTGGAATATATCCGTTTGTTCTCCAAGGCCTGAACCAGGGTCTCTGTGACATTGAGGCCTAATCGGTTAATCGCTCGCATCATGTCGGTAATTTCAACCAATCCACCGTACATGGCGCTATTGGCAAGGGCCAGGATTCGGGATGCGATGATCTGGTCGGTCTGAACCAGAGCAACCACGTCGTCTATGGAACAATTTTCATTTTTTCGGGCCTCGCGAATCTTGGTGGCCAAAACAGGCAAAACCGGCAGATTCAATTGGTCCATATGGTTCTTGATCCATGTGGAAACCCGGTTCTTATTATCGGTCTCCACCGTTTTTGCCGAAGCCGTCTTGACCACGTTTAACGCTTGAACACTGATCTTCACCGAAAGCAACTGCTCGCATTTTTCACAATGCAGGGAGAAGAGAAAGCCTGAGATCTCATCATCAGACAGCAAATTGTTGTTTTTGCAAACCGGGCAACGGACCTTCATTCAGACCTCCACAATTTTGGTGATTTCGGCAATGGATCGGGGCACGGTGGTGATAGGCACGTTTCGCACGACCTCCTCGAAAGTGGTCTGGTTTTTAAAAACCTTGTAGAGAGCGTCTTCCGACATGGTGACCATGCCAGCGTGAGTGGTTGCCAGCTCTCGAATCTGGTAATTGCTCACATCACGCATAATTCCGTCCCTAACCCGGTCTTCCAGCAACAGCAATTCGTGGATGGGCAATCGCCCGCGGTAGCCCGTGTGATGGCATTTCTCACATCCCCGGCCTCTCAAGAAATCCTTGTTTTTGAGAATCTGGGGAGATACGCCCAGGCGCCGAAGGTACTTTACATTGGGCACGTAAAGTTCACGGCAGTAATTGCATATGCGACGAACCAGCCGCTGGGCTAGAACCGCCAGAACTGTACTGGCTACCAGGTAGCTCTCCAGTCCCATTTGAATAAGACGAACCAGGGCGCTGGTGGCGTCTTCGGTGTGAAAGGTGGAATACACCTTGTGGCCGGTTAAACTGGCGTGGATGGCGATTTTGGCCGACTCTAAATCCCGCATCTCGCCCAAAACAATAATGTCAGGATCTTGCCGCATGATGTGGCGCAGGGATGAGGTAAAGTTCCTACCCACCTTTTCGTCCACCGAGCATTGGATGAGACCGTGGAGCACGTATTCTACGGGATCTTCCACCGTCACGATCTTGAACCCGTCTTCCTGTTGGAATTGCAGGGTGGAGTACATGCTGGTTGTTTTACCGCTGCCTGTGGGACCCGTGGTTAAAACGATGCCCGTGGAACTGAGGATGACTTCATCGGTGTAACGCTCGTAATTGTATCTGTTGAATTCCAAGGAATCCAGGCTCATGAGATTGGAAACCGGGTTTAGGATTCGGATCGCGATGGACTCTCCAAAAACGGTGACGAAAAAGGAGAATCGCAGGTCGATTGGGTGTCCGTGGAAGGAGACCTGAGTTTTGCCGTCCTGATGGTTTCGGTTCTCCGCAATGTCTGCATTGCAAACAATTTTAGCTCTGGCGATTAAAGCTTTGTGTTGGTCCCTCTGGAATGTGGCGGTTTGGATGAGACGGCCGTCTATCCTGTAACGGACTCGGGTATAACTGTCCATGGGTTCGATATGAACGTCTGAGGCGCCCTGGCTGATGCCTTCCGCAATGAATTTGTCCAGTAACCCGCTTACCGACTTGTCCTGGTCCGATTCAATGAGAGGTCTAACATTGGCCTGAGCCGGCCTGTCTCTGATGTATTGGAGGATGGTTTCCATTTCTTCGATGGTGGCCAGGCCAATTAAGACCTCTTTTCCGAAGATCGCCTGAATGGTGTCTATGGCGCCTTTCTGGTATTTCTCAGAGACAACCACTCTTACGCATTGACCTTCGCGTTCAAATCCATAGGGGAGAATGTGGTTTTGTTCTAGGAAGGTAACTGAAACCTTGCGCAGCATGTCCCAGTCGATCCTTTTGAATTCCGGGATAATGCGTTCCAGGTTCATATACAGGGCCAGCGCGTCGCAAAATGTCTTTTCCGTGAGGATTTTTTCTTTAATGAGGATCTCGCCCAGACGGAGATTGGGTCGGGCCTTCTGCACTTCAAGCGCTCTTTCCAACTCGGTGACGGTAATAAATTCCCGTTCCACCAGCAGGTCTCCCAATCGAACCTGACGAGAGAACTTAACCAACAACTCACGCATCTCTTCTTCGGAGAGGTAGCCCAGCTCGATCAGGATTCTGCCAACCCGTTTTCTCTTTTTCAATTTGACCTGGACCCGCAATGCGTGGTTAAGCTGTTCCTCTGTGACGTAACCAGCCTCTATCAGCAGTTCACCCAGAGGTCGTTCCTTTTTTGAAGAATCATGATCAGGTTCGTCATTGGGGGTTGGTTGTGACGCTTTCTCGGGGGTGTTCGAGGTTTTGTGGATGGGTTTATTCTCTGGATTCTCCTTTTTCTGGTGTAAGGGCGGGACCTTGGCCTCTTCCACTATGGCTCTCCTTTAGTACTGCAGCTTTTTCATTTTAGCTCGAAAGTCGCTTTAAGGGAATGCCTTATGCCGTAAAATTGGCATTTGTTGTCCAAAAGATCCATTAATCCTTTAGCCGGAAGACCATAACCCCTGTCTGGTTTTTATGGGCTGAAATATAGTCACTGAGCGGTTTGTCGGATATGACCACTTTGCCGGCGCTTTCACTGGCGTGGAGCAGGTGAATCCGTTGCCCTACCCGCACGGCCATTCCTACATGGCTGACATCTAGTCCTTCGACGGCTGTTGTGCAGGCAATCAGATCGCCTTCCTGCATGAGGTGTTCGTTGTGGGCCACCCTGTCTTTGGGCAAATAATAGTGTTGTCTGGAATTGATGGCCTTTTCCAGATTTTGCAGGCTGTGAAAGGCTTTGTCGTCGGTAAGCCCCGAATAGAGATGTCGATGGGTGGTCATGAAATGAATCGTTTTCCTCCAAGGAACGCCGCCAATGGCTTGTGTGACGTCTTTTATAAGGCCCATTTTCTGATTGTTATAGGCCCAGTCCACCGTGTAGTGAAGTCTTGAGGAGTATCCCTCAATCACCCCATTTCTATACCGAATGTTGCGCAATGCGTCTTCGAAAGCCATCTTGTTTTTGATAGCGCAGGTTAAAGCCAGGGTTGTCTCGATAAAGGTGAAGCAATCAAAGACGGAAACATTGACCACCAGAGACTCTTCACCTTCATTTTCGAGGGTTTTCGCCTTATAGGGCTTCCCCAGGAAGTCGCGAGC
>JBNKOV010000598.1:0-3955 GCA_050294955.1 Holophagae bacterium | reverse complement strand
GGCGCAAAAACTAACCCGCTCTTTCTTCAAAAATACATCTTATCAGGTTTGAAGTGAATATGATGAAAGGAAAGGCATCCGGGAGATCCGGAAGAGGGGGGGCTTCGCCCTATTCGCAGGATACTGTTAATACCTTGCGTGATTTTAGACAATTCATGGAAAAGCAGGGGTTGATGGGTCAGCTCAAAGCCTTGGAACACGCGCAGCCCGTTCAAGGTTGGTTTGCTATTTTAAGCAACTGGCTGCTCATTTTTGGTTCCTGGCTTCTGGTGACGCAAGTGAGTTACTACTTCATTCCCCTGGCCATTCTGGTCATAGGGAATCGTCAGAGGGCTCTGACCAATATGCTTCATGAAGCCAGCCACTGTAATTTGGGAAAGTCTTTTCGCGCAAAGGATTCGATCACTGAAATCTTTTTGGCGGCACCCTATTTCAACACCTTGACCCGGTACCGCGAAATGCACAGGGAGCATCATCTCCACCTGGGCTCTCCCGAAAAGGATCCCGATTTCATCCATAAACCATCCTACCGCCATGGGTCTGTTTGGGCTATTCTAAGGGATCATGTCTTTAACTTTAGAGCGGCTTGTGGCACCATGATGGGGCAGCTTCGCCATGTCTCCAATCGGGAGCGGTTTCGCATGTTCCTCTGGTGGGCCGTCGTCCTCACGGCGTTGGCCTTGTTGACATCACCTCTGAACGCATTGATTTTCTTTGGTTTGTGGATCGTGTCCATTGGCACAGTCTACCACTGCATCACCATGTTTCGGGAAGTGTCGGATCATGTGGGCTTGGAGCCTGGAACCTTGATCGGGTTTTCCCGAAATTCGCCCACGCGCGGCCCGGGCGCATGGTTTTTTCATCCCCACAACAACGCCTACCACCTCGCCCATCATTTGGATCAGCGAATTCCCTTCAACAAATTGCCTAAGGCCCATAAATTGATGATGAATTATCCCCCCTACGCCGCGGCCCATCATTGCGAAGGCTATATTAAGGGCAAACATCCCCTTCTGGATTGTTGGACTGGGAAATGCTCTCACGCTGCATGAGGCCGGGTTAAAAAACCAAATGAGTGAAAGGTCGGCAATTGCCGACTTTTTGCTTTACACCATGTCTGATTTTTAAATCCACCCGGTTGGGCGCGCCCACTCGACTTCTGATTGAAGGGGAGAATTCCCCAACCTTTCTTAATGATAGCGCCAGCTATAGCCATATAGGGCGGTTAGTGGTATAGTGGGAGCTTCCGGGTGAAAAGGCCACTTTGCATTTTTCCCCACAGGCTCGTAAATGACCCCATATTTCGTGGAGGCGCGCGGGCCAAACCCAGCCTAGGAAGTTCGCCAATTGAAAGAAACTATATTTGTTATGGACACCAACGTCCTATTGCACGACCCTACAGCCATTTACAAGTTCAAGGAGCACCAGGTGGTGATCCCCATAGTGGTGGTGGAAGAAATCGATAAGTTTAAGAGAGATCAGTCGGATTTGGGAAGAAACGCTCGCACCATTTCCCGATTTTTAGATGCAGAGCGGAAAAAAGGAAATTTAAGTCAAGGCGTTGCGTTGGAGGGCGGGGGACGGCTTCGAGTTGTCATGAACTCCGAGGACTTTAATGTATCCCACCCCTTCATGGCCTCCACCAAATCCAACGACAACTGGATATTGGGCGTAGCGGCTCATTTCGCCAAGGAATCGGATCGCCGATGCGTTCTGGTGACCAAAGATGTGAATTTGCGAATTAAGGCCGACGCCCTTGGCATTGAAGCGGAAGATTATCACAATGACAAGGTTCAGATAGACGAGCTTTACAGTGGTTGGATCGACTTTAAAGCGCCGGGCGAGATGTTGCGTCGTTTGGAGACGGAGGGCAAGATTGATCTGCCTGACAAGGATCTCTACGCTAATTTGTTCTTGAGAATGATTAACGAAGAGGATCTTGCCGACGTAGTGATTGGCCGGGTTACGCCCAAGCGCGACGCTGTGGTGGCCCTTGACGACGCTTCCCGAAATGTTTGGGGCATTGCGCCCATGAACATGGAGCAGCGCATGGCCCTGGAGCTGTTGCTGGATCCGGATATCATGTTGGTTAGTCTGGTTGGCAAGGCCGGTACGGGCAAGACGCTGATTGCTCTTGCGGCGGGTTTGCAAATGGTGATCGACGAAGAACGCTTCAACAGGCTCATTGTCTCCCGTCCCATTAGCCCTTTGGGCAAGGATTTGGGGTATTTGCCTGGTGATGTGGATGAGAAGATCCGCCCGTGGATGCAGCCCATTTTCGACAATCTGGAGTTCATCCTTCATCGCAATCCAGACGAGCTCAGCAAGAACCAGATTACCTATCAGTACTTCATTGAGAAGGGATGGATGGTGGTCGAGCCTTTGACCTTCATGCGTGGTCGCAGCATTCCCAACCAGTACCTTCTGGTTGACGAAGCGCAAAACCTCACGCCTCATGAAATCAAGTCCATCATCACACGAGCCGGACATGGGACCAAAATTGTGCTAACCGGCGATCCGCACCAGATCGATCATCCCTTTCTGGACGGGTCCACCAACGGCATTAATTACCTGGTTCAAAGGTTCAAGAACCAGGGCCTTTACGGTCATGTCACGCTGTCCAAGGGCGAGCGTTCCGATCTCGCGGAAATGGCCAGCAATCTTCTTTAACATCAGTTCATTGCACGGACCCATGGCTTGTTCATGGGTCCCGATGGAGTAGGGTCTCTTGAGAATTGTGCTTGCAAGTTCCGAGCGTTTTTCAGGTCTGGTGATCGACGCGCTCTTGAAACAGGGTCATGAGGTGGTAAGCGTGGTGTCTCCCGCAAGGGGCATTTACCAGCGCCAGCTCCAGGGGCTGCAGGTGGTTTTACATCGTCTCAAGGGATGGGATATTTTGGACGCTTGCAAGAAGAAGGGGATTGATTTTAGGGTTGCTCGTCATTTGGATGATGGCTCTCTGACGGCCTTTTTTAGAGCGCAAAAGCCTGATCTCCTGCTGCTCTTTGGGTGGCCCACCATGGTGAAAAGCAACACCTTGGATCTTTTTGCTCATGGCGGCATGAACATTCATCCCTCTCTTTTGCCTAAATTGAGGGGCGCGGATCCGCTGTTTGACATTGTGGATACTGGTCAGACCTCATTCGGCGTGTCCTTTCACCAGGTGGTGGAAGAGCTGGATGCGGGGAATATCTACTTCCAGGCCCCCATTCCCTTTGCAGCCGGCGACACTTATGACGATCTATATTACAGGCTGCTCAGCGGCGTTCACAGACGACTGCCCGAAGCCTTGGCGGCCGTGATTGCGCGACCCGATGGCCAACCCCAGAGCGGCGAGGTCACCTTCGTTCGCAAGTTCAATAATCACATGAGGGTATTGGATTACCACGAACCCTACGATCGCATCCGGCGACGCACTCATGCCTGTTATTCTCATCATTCCCGTCTTACTTCCATTGCGGGTCGCATGATCCATTTTACTGGCTGTAAGATTGTGGAAGGGGTTGCGCCCGAGCATCCTGCGGCTGGCGCCATTCAGTCCAGCGGATTCCTGAGTCTGGTTGTTCTCGCTGGCGGACGATGTCTGCGTTTAACGGGAATCCGGTTCCATGGCAAACCTCTTTGGGCTACGCCCTTTCTCCTGTCCCGATTCTGCAAGCCGGGCGTTCAATTAGACGAGGCCAGGACGACTATTGAGGCAATGAAGAACCATCCCGATTTGTAGCTAATGGGATTTTGTGCGGCTGGGAATCTTGGGGTTCAGCTTGCCTCCGGTTTGGCTTCATGATATAAGGAAAGCCAAATTCCGGGTGATCGATCGTTCATCCAATGGGGGCCAGCCATGGCAGAGAGGGATTGAGTGGGGTGCACACGCACATGACGAACTCTCTGAACACCCCTATGGAAGCTCTTGAAAACTACCTGCCCATAAGAATAAATAAATATGCACTGAGAA
>JBNKOV010000597.1:0-3966 GCA_050294955.1 Holophagae bacterium | reverse complement strand
AAAATTGAAGGGTTTGTTTGCCAATGTGCCGGCTGTTCTGGTGTCTCCTGGGCCTTCTCTTGAGAAAAACCTTGGCCAATTGAAGGCATGTCGCTCCCGTTGTCTGGTGATTTCCCTGGCCCGTTCGGCAGCTCTGCTGGAAAAATATGGCATAGAGCCTGACTTATTGGTGCATAATGAACCGCAGCCGTTTTTTCATTTGATAGAAAAACGAACGAACCTTAGGAACACGACCTTTGTTCTTGCAGAACAGGCCGAGCCTGCTTATTATGCTCACGATCATTCCCATACCTTTGTCTATGGGAATACATCCAACTTAACGGGGCGATGGGTTTCGCATCATTTTCCAAAATTGGATAAGATGCCCGTGCCTTCTGGCGGTTCTGTCGCAAACGACGCCTTTGCAATTGCCCATCTTGCGGGGTGCAACCCCATCATCCTCATCGGCCAGGATCTAAGCTTAAGAGAAGATCGTTATTATGCAAGGTCTGATAGCAATCAACGTTTTCCCCACAGCCCAGAGAGCTTGTGCAAGGTTCCAGCCTATCACGGCGGCGTTACAACCACCGTTAAAAATTACATGTCTTTCCTTTTCTGGTTCCAGGATTATGCAGAAAAAATATTGGTCCAATCCCCATCATTGCAATTAATAAACGCGACTGAAGGCGGGGCGAAACTTGCGGGGATGGAGCAACTTAAGTTTTCAGAAGTGATCTGGCGTTTCTGTCGAAAAGCGATTCAGGCCTCCGACCGTCTGGCCCAAGCTGCAGTTTTGGATGAAAGTGAGCAATTGAGCTCAGCACAACTGAGAGAGTTCATGCAAAATGGGATTTCCAAGTTGCGGGATCTTCGCAATTTCTAGGAAATTCAAAGAATTTGAGCCCAAGCTTAGACGAAAATTGAATCAGGCGGGGACGTCGGATCTCAGTTCCGCCGCTAAACCTCTTCATGTATTTGAAGATTTTAAAGATACCTATGTGAAGTTGCAGCAGGACTTTCAAGTGCTTTCCGGATTCCTTCAGGCCGATCTTCAAAAAGTGAATCAGGCGAAGCGCGCCAGAAAGGCTCCGGTTGATTTAAAAACGCGAATTGTCAATGATTTGGATGACTGCAGCGCTACTTTTAAGGCCACCTCGACTGCGGTTGAAAAAGCGCTGCCGCTTTTCCTCGAAGAGGTATTGGTGCGAGATGAGGCCCGTTCGCGAGAAAAACAATGAAGATATTTCCAGATTCGAGATAAGTGTTATATGATCAAGGTGTTCGTATTTTAGAACTCACTTGTTCGATCAGGAATGCACTATGTTATCTACAATTCTACTATCTGTTATATTTTTTCAACAACAGCCTCATATTCCAGAGCAATTAGAAGATTGGGCCGAATGGGCTCTTTATGGATACGAGTCAGGCCTTTGTCCAACACCTTATAATCAAAAGGATAATCCGCTATGCGCCTGGCCTTCTCGTCTCAAAATAAGTGTAGGAAGTGGTGGCGGATCATTTGAGCAGTCATGGTTGATTTATATGGATGGCTGGGTTCCGCTTCCTGGAAATTCTGTGCTTTGGCCTTTAGATGTAAGCTCTTTGGGACAGCCAATTGCAGTAGTGCTGCACGAAAATCGGCCCAGTGTTTTTTTGAAAAAGGGTGCTTATTTGCTAAAGGGGAGTTGGTTGTGGAATGAAATGCCAGCTTCCTTGCCCATTCCTTTGAACACAGGTTTGATCTCTTTGAAAAGAGATGGGCGAGATATCTCTCATCCCAAAAGAGATGAAGAGGGAAATCTCTGGTTTCGGTCGGAAATCAAGCGAGAAGAAGCTGATAAAGACAGATTGGACATGCGAGTCTACCGAATTGTTGAGGATCAGATTCCCACAAGTCTTGAAACGGTAATAGTGTTAGATATATCAGGTGGAAGTAGAGAGCTGGATTTGGGGAATCCTCTTCCCAACGGCTTTACAGCCATGGCTATAGACGCGGATCTGCCAACCCAAATAGATGAAAGTGGGAATTTGAAAATTCAGGCCCGAGCGGGTAGTTGGCGAATTAAAGTGCTCGGGCAGGCGAGCTCGGTTGTAGCTGAAGTCGCTTTGAGGGATCACGGCGACCTATGGCCCTCGCGGGAGTTTTGGGTTTTTAAGGCCAGACTCCAATTGCGAAGCGTTACGCCAACAGGCGCCAATCCTGTTGATCCATCACAAACCGATTTGCCCAGCGACCTGCATGGCTATCCCTGTTTTTTGCTAAACCCGGGGGGGCGTCTTGTCCTGGAGGAGAAAACCCGAGGCAATACAGGTCATTCGCCGGATCAAATTAGCCTGGATCGTAATCTTTGGCTAGATTTCGACGGGAAAGGTTGGACCTTTAAGGATTCACTATCGGGTAAGTTGACGCAAAGTGGACGGATATCGATGGATGCGCCATACAGCTTGGGGCGGCTCACGCTAAATGGAAAAGATCAGCTCATAACCCTTGCCGGTGAATCTGCACTGCCGGGTTCGGAGCTTCGGGTTCGAGATTTTGACCTGTCGGGGGAGGGAAGAGTATCTCAAAAGAAACGGAGCCTTCCCGCTGTTGGTTGGACTACCGATGTAGAGAAAATAAGTTATGTGATTCATTTACCCCCAGGTTGGTCCTTATTTGGCGGGATAGGTCCTGATGAGGTGGATGGTGATTGGCTCCATTCCTGGCGTTTGTGGGACTTTTTCTGGGTGCTCATTATCAGTCTGGCGGTTGGGAAAATGTGGCGTCCTTCTCACGGCGTTTTGGCGCTTATAGCATTAACGCTTTTTCATGGAGCCCCAGGTGCGCCCAGGTTCATATGGGCCAGTATACTGGCCGCTGTTGCGTTGGGGCGCGCGCTTCCCAATGGCTGGTTTAAGGCGTTGACTATGTGGTGGCTGAAATTGTCTGCCTTAATCCTTATTCTTAACGCCATTCCATTTGTTATTGGGCAAATACAGTTTGCTCTTTATCCTCAGTTGGGCATGGAATGGCGTCCCGGTTCTTTTGGGGGAATGAACCAGAATTTTGAGGTTTTTGCAGGAGAAGAGGTTTTGGAGGAACCGACCATGGCCCAAGCTTCCATGGTTGAACAAAATGCTGTCTCGACGAAAAGTAGGGTCATTAAAAAGAAAGTCTCAAATTTAAATAACTTCACTGATGACAGCCTGAATACTATTCAATCTCAAATACAAACAGGTCCGGGTATTCCGATTTGGGAGGGTTTGAACACTGCCAATCGCTTCAGCAATTATACTGCCTGGTTCCAATGGGACGGGCCAGTTACTCAAACTCAAAACGTCGGATTTTTGCTCATCTCGCCGTTTGTAAATAGGTTATTGGCTCTGGTCAGGGTAATTTTGCTTGGCCTGATGGTCGTAATAATTTTCAATGTCAAAATAGGTGGGATGTTTCAAGCTGCGAAAAAAGGCGTCCCCTTGGCAGTTATTTGCTTATTGAGCATAATGCCTCTAAGGGCTCAAGAACCAACCGCAGCAACTCTGGAAACTCTGAGAAATCGTCTCCTCAAGCCGGCTGAATGCTATCCACATTGCGCCGAGATTGCCACAGCCAAATTGGATATGGGAGAGAAAGAGCTCTCAATCACTATGCAAATTCATGCTGGTGAAGCTGTTGGCGTCCCACTTCCGGGGCGTCCCAATCGTGTTTTGGTGAATGGATCGCCCGCCAAAGGGCTGTATCTTTCCAAAGAAGGCATCCTTCATGTCTTTGTTGAGGCAGGCGTGCATGAGGTAATCGCAAGGGAAGCTTTGGATAATCTTGACTCTCTTCAACTTGGTTTTCCTCTAAAACCTCATCGCATTTCATTTCAGAGCAGCGCATGGAAAGCGACTGGCTTGGACGAAGAGGGAAAAGCTGAGTCACAATTGGTTTTTTCCCGCATTGGAATTGCGGAAACATCTGGAGACGGGGAAGAGGTTGGCCTGAATGGTGGTCTGACGCCATTT
>JBNKOV010000596.1:0-3972 GCA_050294955.1 Holophagae bacterium | reverse complement strand
TCATGGCTGTGCCAATGTAGCTGCCGCATTGCACCGCCCCGACTCCCACGTTTCGGTCTCCAATAATCTCTTTCACATTGCAGAAATTTTTGAGCAATAACTTGTCGTTAATCACTCGGGCCAGATTCAGCAGAATGATGCCAGCCACGCTCCAAACCGCAACGCCAATAAGATCCTGATAAAAATCAGTGGAAGGACCCGCCATAACGCCCAGCACAATAATGGCTTGACCTACGAGATAACCCGAATAGGACACCGCCAGGGCCTTGTTGTCCTTGTGGGTCAACTCTTCATCTACGTTATAGGAGGTTGTGAGGTCGTTAATCTTTTTTCCGATCCATAAAATGATCAGGGCTTCTACCAGAAAAGCCAGCGCTTCCAGGCTGATATAGTGATAGGCCGCATCTATGTTCAACAGGGCGTCAATCATCTCTTGCATGGGTTTCTCCTTTTTACCTTACTTGCCGCGTCCGCCGAATCCCCGGCTTGAACTCCGATTTCTGACACTTGATGAAGAGCTGGAACTGGCGGGTCTGCCGAAACCACCAGAACGGGTGGGTTTCGTTGCAGCTCTAGCCTGGAAGCTCTTCTGCGCTGCGGAGGGTTTGGCGAGAGATCGCGTGATGCCCTTGCTCGCCGATTTACCTGCATTCGGATTGGCAATAGAGGTTTGTCTGGGCAGAGAAGAAACCCGGCGGTAGCTTGAATTGCTGGTGTAGGAACTCATGCTTGATCTGTATCTGTCGTAGGGTCTTGTGCTGTAGGAACGGTAATAGGGCGGATAATATCCATAACCCCAACTGGGACGGTAGAATGAGTGATTGCCCAGGAGATATCCCATTAAAAGCCATGTTCCTGGAGAAGAGTGGCTGTAGGAGTAGTGGTGCCCGGAGCCATATATCTGTTCGTTGCCTGAGACTTGAACCTGGGCTTCTTTTTCACCCTTGATGATCTCAATGTTGGCCACTTCCTGTACTTCGCCCTTTTCAGGTTCTGTGGTTAAGGAAAAGCCGAACTGATCCTTCTGGTTTCCGTACTCCGTGACCGAGATGAAGTCGGTGGTGTTGTCGTTGTTCAGGTCCAGGTTGTTCACGCCGCCGTCTTTGTTGAGTTCCTTCTCAAACTCCTCGGCAGATTTCACTGTTTTGACCAGCTCCCCAACGGCCTTTAGATCAAGACCTTCTGAGGCTGGACCCCCGATTACCGTGACATTTGTTTCATTAACCGGTTGATTCACGGTTCGCGAGCTGCTGGTTATGCAGGTCGCGCAACCCCACATCATCATGAACATCACGATTATGGTAACCACTATTCCGTTCACATCGTCCTCCCGTAGTGCTTCTGTGAAAGTACCCCAATAACCTTATATTAATCAGTGATTCATAGTCAAGGCTTCTGAGTAATACAGATAAATAACATTGTTTAAAATGGTGTTAACCAGATCCTGGTTTGTGTGCAAATCGTTTTTTCCAAAAACGAGACTTGCCGCAACTATCTCGTTTGTTATGTATTTGACTGGAGCCGTTACCGGGGGCATGGTCTTAAGCTTCTCTTTCACCTTTTCGGCTGAATAAAAGTCGTCTCGACCTCCCAGCCACCATCCCCATTCACCAAAGGCGGGCACATTTTCGTGGAAGGGCGCAACTGCCAGTCCTGCTGCCGCCATAGTCCGGCCAATGCAGAGAAATGCTTCTCGTGAGTGGATGGGCGATGTGGACTGTTGGACCAGGATGCCGCCACGACTCAGCTTGGACCGCACATTTTGGTAGAAGCTTTTTGAGTAGAGCTTTGAAAGTTCCAAGTTGTTGGGATCTGGGAAATCGAT
The DNA here is from genome assembly GCA_050294955.1 of Holophagae bacterium. Taxonomy (GTDB): domain Bacteria; phylum Acidobacteriota; class Holophagae; order Acanthopleuribacterales; family Acanthopleuribacteraceae; genus JBNKOV01. The sequence goes on along the minus strand of JBNKOV010000596.1, from coordinate 2,147 downwards.
CACAATGACATCGTAGAATCCCTGGATCTGGTCTACAAAAAGTGATGCGTCCAGGTTGACAACCATGACCTCGGCCACTTTCTCCGTGTGAGGCTCAAAGGGGTTGTTCCTGTCCTGAATTTCCACATCTTCCATGGGTCCATCTATCAAAGCGTTGTTTTCTAAAAACTTCACCTTCGCATTTTGGAGGCTATGTTGATTCAGCTCGCTTAAGTAGGGATTTTCCATCGCCAGCTTTGTCATGCCAGGATCGAGATCGACCAGGGTTATGGTTTCTACATCCTCGTATTTCAGGATCTCCCGAACGGCAAGGCCGTCCCCGCCACCCAATACCAGAACATTTTTTCGTGATGGAGCGATGATCATGGCGGGATGAACCAACAGTTCGTGATAGATGTGCTCGTCATAACTTGAAAATTGGGTGTTTCCGTTGATGTAACAATAGATGTCATTGGCCGAACTCTTGGTCATCACAATATGCTGGTATTTTGTAGATTTGCTATAAATGACTTTATCAGCAAAGAGCTTTTGCTCTGCATGGGCGGACCACTCTGGCGCTTTGTAGAGGCCGTAAGCCATGGCGCTGGCGCTAACTACAACCAAGAGGGTAAGCTCCCGTTTTCGTTCGGCCAGATTGTGAAAATAGAGGAGGGACAAACCTGCTGTAATCAGATTGAAGATTCCCAGAACCAAGCCAATGCGGGTAAGGCTGAAGGAGGTGATGAAAACGTAGGCCCACAGTACAGCGCCAACAAAGGCGCCAATGTAGTCCATTCTCAGGATGCCTCCAATATTCACCCGCAACTCGCTGGTGAATCGCTCGTTTATCCTGGCGAGAATGGGTATTTCAAGACCAATCAGGAAACCCGTTCCAATAATGAGGCCATATTGAATAATGACGTAGTGGTCTCTGGAATAACCAAATATCCATAATAAGGCGAGTGGGCCGAAACCGCCGATGAGACCCAATAAAACCTCGAAGAGAATGAACTTGTCAAATAGGGCTTTATCCTTCAAATGCTTCTGCAGGTCGGAGCCAATTCCCATGAAAAACATCATGAGACCAATGGTTAACGCCCATTGACGCACCGAATTGCCCATGAGGTCGGAACCAATTTTTGAGAATGTGTATTCGTAGGCAATGCCACAGCCGCCCATGATGAAGGTCATGATGTAGATGACCATTCTTTTTCTGCTTTGCCCTTTGGTTGTATCCCTGTTTTCTGACATGAACCCTTCCCGGTCGATTTGTGGATAACCTAGCACATCTCACCTATTTTGAGAAACGGCAAATGACGAAGAATGGGCTCAAATCACATTTTTTTTATATTTTTGGGGTTTTGGCTGCAATTTTATAATGGTTTGGGCTCATATAGTTTGATGTGCGCCATGGGCCGGTGAACTTTAATATTTGAAAAGTTTGGGTTTTTGCTACAATAAAGCATGTTCTGTGGTCGAAGCGTATGGGGGTATGATTTGGACACAAAATGGGCAACCAGGCCAAAGCGTAAAAAAAGAGCGACCATAGACGATGTTGCCGCCCTGGCTGGGGTTTCAATTAAAACGGTTTCTCGGGTCTTTAATTCTGAACCCAATGTTCGTCCCGCTACGAAGGAAAAAGTGCTTCAGGCTGCAAACGAGCTTGATTATCGCCCCAATCTCTCAGCGCGTCGTTTGGCGTCCAACCGTGCCTTTGTTATTGGCTTGATCTACGACAACCCCCAGTCCGACTACATCGCGTCAATTCAAGAAGGCTCCCTTGAGATTTGTCGCCAACAGGATTATTACCTCATCATCCATCTCTGCCGTACTGAGGACCCGGCTTTTAGAGAAGAAATTCTCAATCTGCATCGCCAATCCATGGCCGATGGCTTTATTCTCACTCAGCCGGTTTCCGAATTTGAACCCCTTACTACGGCTTTATACGAAGGGGGCGTGCCCTTTGTGCGGATTTCCCAAAGGGAGATGCTGGGCGCTCCCTGCATTTCTGTAGACGACATGCAGGCTGCTTTTAAAATGACCGAACATCTCATTTCACTGGGGCACAGACGGATCGGTTTTATTAAGGGGCACCCGGATCACGGCTCCAGTTATGATCGCCTGGAAGGGTATCGAAAGTCCTTGACAAAGCACGGCATTCCTTTTGA
>JBNKOV010000595.1:0-3974 GCA_050294955.1 Holophagae bacterium | reverse complement strand
CCAAGGTGGCGTCCAAGTCCAGATCACTTTCAAATTCCGACAGGGAAGCGCCTTGCAATGGACCGCCATCCTCCAGGGGATCGGCGGGAATGGGCGACGAGGGCGGCGGCATTTTGGGAAGAACAGGACCGAGATCGCCGGAGCCGACAGCGGGCTGGGCCTCAATCGCAGGGCCTCGCCTGGAACTTTCGGGCATGGGCTTTAACGGCTCCCGTTGAACCATTTTCCTCACAGGTCTGGTAGGCCCGGTCGCGCCCTTTGCGCCCGTGACGCGATTCTTTTGGGCCGCCTCAATCATGGCTTTTTTGATAATGGCCCACTGGTCTTTGGGTTTTAGAATATTGCCTAAAGTTTCGAGCAATTGGATGAAGGGACCAAAGTCACCCTTATACTTGTTCACCAACAATTGGGTGGGCTTGATGAGTTCTGGGCTCAAACCGCTGTAATTGCGCAAGAACTTGATCATTAGGGGAATGGCTGCGCCATAAGATCCGGTAGTCAGATAACCATGAATCATGGCGAGATACCAGAATGGGCTGGGCTCTTTTCGGTGGGACCAATCCCCCAACTCCACCAGGAAATCGGCCGCTTTGGCGCCTTCCTTGAGCACGATCAACAAAGCCAGCATGCAGGCCTTGTGGGAATCGGGCGGATGCAACTTGATGAGACTTTTAACCAGATCCCTTTGATAGGTTTCCGTGAGGATATTCTCAAGCAGCTCCCGTATCTGAGTTTGGTACTCCTGAACGTCGCTCACAATTTCAAAGCGTTTAACGGCTTGCTCCACCTTGCCATTTTCAAGATAGAACTTCCCGATGATGAAATGGAGTTGAGAAAGGATGGGATAGTGATCCGTCACTTTTTCCATTAAACGGATGATTTCAAGCTGCCCATCTTCCTGGTAAAGGGTTTCCAGAAGCATGGCCGCGTTTTCCCATTCTTCTTTACGGATATAAACCCGAGCGAACTCCATCATGAGGGAATGACGCAAAAAGGCGTCTTTTACGTTCATTCTCACCCGTTTCTTCACGTTGAAAAGGTCGTCTTCGTTGAGGTGGTCCATCTCCCCAACAGCCTTGATCATAAGTTCCGGTTTCTCAAGATACATGGCAATGTTAAACCTGAGAAGCGCAACCTCCTTGCTTTTGGGGCTATAAGGTATGAAGGACGGCATGTTGTTAAAAATCTGCAGCGCATTTGCCTTATTCTCTAAAGCAAGGGCCTGAAGCAACGACATGGATTCTTTTTTCTTGCCAGCGACCGCAATGAGGTGAATGAGTCTAAGCCGGTGGTCCGGTCTTGAGAGGTCCATTTTTGGGGAGGCTTTGCAAAGAGCCGAGATAGGCTGAAGAAAAAACGGATTGCGCTTGAGAGCCGAAGTCCAACACCGCCAGGCGCCGTCCCAATCACCAATGGTGAATAGCCCCACGCCCGTTGCCACATACAGGCGAACAGCCTTGTCGGGATCCGCAGCGTCCAGGGCAGTCTGGTGCCAGTGCTTAATGAGCCATTGTTGATCCGTTTTTTCCGATATGCTGATCCAGTCCCTAAAACCATCAAACCGCTGCTTCAACAACAAATGCTCTAAAAGCATGGTCCGAAACCCAGAATACTCGTGGACAAGCCGAGTGAAACCCAGGGTATTGGCGCCGCCGCACAACACGCCAAGAGGGTACTTCTCCAATTCGTTGAGAAGCCGATCAAGGGCGGGTTGCCAATCGTCGAGAATGAAACCAATCCCCACGCGCTGGGCCGTGATCTCCGGACCCTCCGCTCCTTGAGAAACGGCTTCGTTTAAATGTTGAAGCGCCCTTTGATAGTTCTCGCGAGCCCGCCAGGTCTGAATGGTTTCCAAATGTTGTTTAAGAATAGAATGGTCCAAGATCGCCTCAGAGAGTCACCATTTCTGGTTCGTTTATCATGGGGGAACAACAATGCGCATCCAAATTTTGGCGCCTGGATGCACAACACAATTCGTCATTCCAATAATAACTCAATAACTATTATACCCAAGCTTGGGCGTTTTGGATGATAATATTTATCCAAAACTTAATCCTATAAGGGCTTTAGGCGTATTTGTGATTTTTCGAGGTCACCCAGCAAATGAAAACCAAGCCCTTCCAAACCAAGCTATTGCCTGAAATCAGCTACTTGACCGATGCAATTTAAGCTCAAAAATAATTTAGGCTGAAAAAAGATGCACTATACTTACTTGCCTTCGGGCGCGGTTCAAATCCATTGCTTTTTCATCTAAAATTCACACAACGCCAACCACCATTCAGCCATTGAAATGACGCTGCCGCAAAGGATTGACATTCTCTTTGGGCTCCTCCTGGAGCACACAACCCTATTGACTATTTGCAGAAAAGATTGACGATGTAGTTAATGAGAATATTTACTAGAAAGATGGGATTTCATTTTGCAAAATACCACGTTCTCTGGTAAACATTGAGCGGGCGTTCATTTTTCTCGATCGTCCTGTTATCCAAAAGGAGTTACCATGTCTCAAGCCTACCCTCGCCTTCTTGAACCCCTGGATCTTGGTTTTACTCAATTAAAAAATCGCGTGCTCATGGGCTCCATGCATACGGGATTGGAAGACCGGGCCGGGAATTACCCCAAGCTGGCTGCCTATTTCGCCGAACGGGCAAAAGGCGGGGTTGGACTGATCGTCACCGGCGGCATTGCGCCGAACCGGGCAGGCTGGGTCGCGCCTTTTTCGGGGAAGCTGGCCAAAAAAAGCGAGGTGGCTCGCCATAAACTGGTCACCAAAGCGGTCCATGCAGAAGGGGGCAAGATTTGCATGCAAATCCTCCATTCGGGCCGTTACGGCTACCATCCGCTCTCGGTGGCGCCAACCCGTCTGAAAGCGCCCATTACGCCGTTTAAGCCCTGGGCGCTTGGTGAAAGAGGGGTGTGGAAACAAATTCGCGATTTTGCTAAATGCGCGGAACTGGCTCAAAGCGCTGGATATGATGGTGTGGAAGTCATGGGTTCAGAGGGTTATCTGATCAATGAGTTCCTGGTGTCGCGCACCAACAAGAGAAAGGATAAATGGGGCGGATCTTTTGAGAACAGGATTCGCTTCCCATTGGAAATTGTAAGGGCCATCCGCAAGCGGGTTGGCGCTGAGTTTATTATTATCTTCAGGCTCTCCATGTTGGATCTGGTGGAGGATGGTTCGACCTGGGAAGAGACGGTTCAGTTGGCTGTGGCTCTTGAAGAGGCGGGCGTGACCATTCTCAATACGGGCATTGGCTGGCATGAAGCTCGGGTTCCAACCATTGGGACCATGGTCCCTCGCGCCGGGTTTGCCTGGGTGACTGAGAAAATGAAAAATGAGGTGAGCATTCCCTTGATCGCCACCAACCGCATCAACACGCCGGAAGTGGCTGAAAAGGTCATCGCTTCGGGACAGGCCGACATGGTTTCCATGGCCCGCCCGTTCCTGGCTGATCCGGATTTTGTGAACAAGGCCGCTTTGGGGAAAAGCCACGAGATCAACACGTGCATCGCCTGCAATCAGGCCTGTTTAGATCATGTTTTCAAAGGGAAACGCGCGTCCTGCCTGGTGAATCCAAGGGCCTGCCATGAAACGGAGCTGACCTGGGAGCCCGCAACCTCGCCGAAAAAAGTGGCGGTGGTTGGGGCAGGACCGGCGGGATTGGCGACCGCCTGTGTCGCCGCGGAAAGAGGTCACCAGGTGGATCTCTTTGATCGGGAATCGGAGATTGGGGGCCAGTTCAATATGGCCCGACAAATTCCAGGGAAAGAGGAGTTTAGCGAAACGCTTCGCTATTTCTCCGCCCGCCTGAAAAGCGCGGGCGTCAACCTGCGTCTCGACACGCTTGTGACTGCGGATCTCCTTAAAAAAGAGGCCTTCGACGAGGTGGTTCTGGCCACCGGAGTCACCCCCCGCACGCCATCGATTGAAGGCATCACCCATGAAAAGGTGCTCAGCTATATCGATGTGC
>JBNKOV010000594.1:0-3976 GCA_050294955.1 Holophagae bacterium | reverse complement strand
TGCCGCCGAAAATCAAGCCAACCATGATGATGAGAATCCCAATGCCGCAAGCCATGGTGAGGTAGCGATGATGGATGGCGCGTCGCAGCATGGGTTCGTAAAAGCGAGCCACAAAATGCTGCAATCCCTTGCCAAACCTTTCTTGGCCTTTCCGCAATCTGGACATGTAGCCGGTTTTGGAGCCTTTCTTCTGATGCGCGAGGTGAGCGGGCAGAATGAAAAGGCTCTCAAACAGGGAGATGGTGAAAACGCTGATGACAATAATGGGAATCACCCGGAACAGCTTTCCGGAAAAACCCGGGATGAAGAGCATGGGGGAGAAGGCCACGATGTTTGTTAAAATGGAGTAGGTTACAGGCACTGCAACTTGTTTCGCTCCACGAATGGCTGCTTCAACATAGCCGCAACCTTCCTGGCGCATTTCATAGATGTTCTCACCTACAACCACCGCATCGTCCACCACGATGCCCAGGGTGACAATGAAGGCGAACAGCGAGATCATGTTAATGGAAACGGCCAGCATGGGAAAGAGCAGGAAAGATCCCAAAACCGAGATGGGAATGCCCATCATCACCCAGAACGCCAGTCTGATTTCCAAGAAGAGGCCCAGGGTCAGGAGCACCAGGAACAATCCCAGGGCCGCGTTTCTAACCAGCAGGTCCACCCGATCTTTGTAAACTTCTGAAGCGTCAACCCATGTGGCAACCGAAACACCCTCGGGCAACTGTCCCTGAAGGTCGGCCACGTAGGCCTTGATTTTTTCTGCGATGTCAATGGGTCGTTGGTCGCCAACCCGGGAAATGGACACTTTAACGGCTGGTTTCCCAAAGTAATAGGCGGCCTGATCCGTATCGCGAAATCCGTCGATAACCGTTCCCACTTCTTCAAGGAGAACCTGGGTTCCGTCCGGCCTGGTCACCACGGGGATGGAGCCAAATTCCTTGCCGTAGTTTCGTCGCTCGGCAGTTCTCAGCAGGATCTCCCCGCCCGGGGTTTTCACGCCGCCGGCTGGCAGTTCGATGGCGGTTCTGCGCACGGCGTTGGAGATGTCGTCTAAAGTGAGGTTATAGGCGCGCAGCTTGTCCTGGGGCGTCTCGATGCTAATTTCCAAGGGGCGAATGCCGCTGAGGGAAATGTTGGTAATGTCTTCCATTTGCAGGATTTCATCGCGAACCTTCTCGGCCAGGCCACGGAGAATGTATTCGTCCATGTCCCCGTAGAGGATGAGGGAAATAACCTCGCGCCGGTTGGTGACCAGTCGAACCACAGGGCGTTCGGAATCTTGGGGGAACGACGTGATGCGGTCCACCCCGTTTTTAATGTCTTGAAGGGCCTTGTTGGCGTTGGTTCCCGAGACCAGCTCCACACTGACCGAGGCCGATCCTTCGATGGCCACCGAAGTCACCTTTTTGATGCCGTCCAGGCCGCGAATTTCCTCTTCTATGGCAAGCAGGATGCCCTGTTCCACTTCTGCGGGGCTAGCGCCCGGGTAGGGAACGCTAATGGCGACCAGGTCCATTTCGTATTCGGGAAATACCTCTTGTTTCACCTGTTGCGAGGAAATGAAACCGCCAATAACCAGAACCAACATAAGCAGGTTGGCGGCAACGGGATTTTCGGCCATCCAGGCGATGGCGCCCTTGAATCTCTGGTTATTCACCGGATCCCTCCTTTGCCGCAGTCTCAATGGGTTCGCGAGCGTCGATTTCATTTAACCCCATGCCGGGAACAGGCGTGCCGATGCGGCTGACCACAATTTTGTCTCCCGGGTGCAGGCCCTTGTCAATAAAGACCTTGTTTTGCTGTCTCCGCAAAACATTGACCGTGCGAATTTCGAGGGTGTCTTCTTCCGTTTTCAGCCAGAGCCGGTCTCCTTCGCGCAGCGCAGTGGCGGGAACGGCAAATACGTTTTCCAGGGTGTCGCCCTGAATTTCTACATGGACGAAGGCGCCCAACAACAGCGGGGCCTGATTACTGGCCTGTTTCAAACCCAGGGGATCTTGGATTTCAATTAACACACGGGCCATGCGGCCCGCCTCTTCCAGATCCCCGAGCAGACGAACCACCCGGCCCTGTTTTTCGATAACGCTGGACCCGGTTTTGTGGATGATTCTTGCAAATGCGCCTGGCTCCCCGGTGGGGTGGGGCAATTGGAAGAGATCGATATCGCTCACAGGCAGAGAGGCCTGAACCCAATAGCTGTCCGTGCCGCTGAGGGTCGCGAGAACGGTTTGCGTCGTGACAAGTTGGCCCGGGTCTACCGATTCCTTTTTCACCAGAACATTGAAAGGGGCAGTAATTGTGGTGCGCTCCAGGTCCAGTTTTGCTTCTTCCAGGCCTATTTTGGCCGCTTCCAGGGCTGCAAGCGCTCGCTTTAAATGGGGTTTGCGCAGAGCCAACTCTTTGCCTTCAGGCGTGCTGCTCATGTCTTCGCCCAGCAGACCCCATTCTCGTTCTGCAATGGCGCCGCGACCTTTTTCTTGAGTTACCTCAAATTCGGCCTGTTCCAGTTGCGCTTTTTGTTTCTCAAGGGCGAATTGGTAGTCTCTTGGGTCGATGCGCAAAATCACATCGCCTTCTTTAAAGACGCCGCCTGGTTGCAGGTTCTCGCTCATTTCCACAATTTGACCGCTCACTTGGGGTCGTAACTCAACCTGACGTGATGGCAACACCGTGCCGGCGGCTTCAATGGTCAGGGGAGCGGAGCCCAGGGCCACTTCCATCGTGCGCACGGGCACACTCATAACCTGAGGCGCTTCTCTCGCAGGTTTCTTTCGCATTTTAATTAAAGTTCTGGCCATGAAGATGGCGGCCAGGATAACCAGAGCTGGCAGGAAAACTTGAAGTAGGCGTTTTAAGAAAGTATTCATTTGAGTGTCTGTCCTCCGGTGGCTGCATTGGGCTCCAATGCCGTGGTCCAATCTCCTCCCAACGCCTGGTAGAGACTGATTCTATGATTAATCAAGGTCATGCGAGCTTGGATAAGGGAACGCTGTAGTCTTTGAACTGCTTGGATTTCCGTGAGCACTACAAGGAAGTCTCCAACGCCTTCCAGGTACCGCCCTCGCCCCGACTCAAGGGCTTTGCTGGCGTAATCCAATTGGGTCTGCAATTTGTCCAAATAATCGTGTTGTCTGTTTTCTAAAATCAGCGCGTCTTCTACTTCCTGCAAGGCTCCCAACACGGCTCTTTCATAGGAGAGCACCTGCTCTTCCACAACCGCGCGGTTTCGCACCACTTCCGCTTTTCGATTGCCCCCGTCCAAAATGGGCGCTGTAAGACCCGCAAACAGGTTCCAGATCCAGTTGCTGAAAAGGTCGCCCACTTCAGCCGCGTTATATCCGGTTTGTCCCGAGAGCCGCAGAGTGGGGTAGCGGTTTGCGATGGCGGCGGCCAATCGATAATCCGAAGCCACAAGGCGGTGGGCTGCGCTGCGCAGATCGGGCCTTTTATTTAAAAGATCGGCGGGCAGTCCGGTTTGCGGAAGGGGAGGGAGCGGAGGCAAGACGCTGTTCTCGCCGCCAACGTTTTCCGTGGGCGATTTGCCCAGCAGAACGGCCAGTTGATGCTCCAGTACGGCTAATTGGGCTTGGGCAGGCGGAATTTGCGAGCGGATGTTGGCGAGCTGTTCCTTTTGTTGAAATACTTCCACGGCAGTAGCTTGGGCGTTGCTGAAGCGTATTTGAATCACCTGCAGCAATTTCTCATTCACCTCAACCAGCTCATCGAGAAGATTGAGCTGTTCCCGTTGCTCCACCATGCCGTACCAAGCCCGTGCTACGGAGGCGGAAAGGGATAGCGCCACTGCTTCCAAATCCTGACGGGAAGCCTGGGCGGCCAGGTCGTTGGCGTTGTCCAGGGAAGCGAGTCGTTTCCATAGATCCACTTCATAGCTAATGCTGGCGTTCAGGTCGAAATTGTTGCCTGTAACCGCCTGGTTATTTATGATATTCCTGGCTCGGGCACCGCTTGCTCC
>JBNKOV010000593.1:0-3982 GCA_050294955.1 Holophagae bacterium | reverse complement strand
CTGTCATTTCTTCTTGAATCTCTTCGGCGGTTTCCACCGTGGGAAGCTCTTTCACATTCAAGCTATAGTCATCGCGCCCCCACTCACATCGCTTCAAAACCGCCTGCGGAATCTTTTTCAACGTCAACAACTTTGTTTTTAGGGATTTGAACCTTCTCAACCAGACGATTCGAAGACAAAACAAAAGCGCAGCCCGAATGGATGATGGCGGGAAAAAGTCGCTCCTTACTTTCTTCGGGATCCAGCAGAAGGAAATGTCCTCCTGCCTTGAGCGTCGCAATCACCGCAGCGACCAGATATTGGGATGTAGGTTCGATACAGACGCCCACAGGTGTTTCAATGCCAACACCCTCGCGAACCAGGAGATGTGCCAGAGTATCGGATACCTGATCAAGGTCTGCGTAATTCATAGAATAAAGCGGCCCGTCTTCCCCGATGTAGGAAACGGAAGGTGAGGCGCCTCTTAATTCGAACTGCTCGCCTATCAAGGCAGGGCACGTGGATAATTTCTGGCCATCTGTCAACTCATGGGTTACCGTGGCGGTTGAGCCTACGTTGCGCTCCATGTCGTTTAAAACACGTAACTTCCCATTGGAATCCCAAACTCCAATCCTACCTGTTTTCAACATCCTCGATCCGGGCGGACCGAAGTGGTTGGGGATAAAGGCCTGCGCTGTTTTTGCCGGGTTGTTGAGATATCCCCTGGCAAGCCCCTGCCCAGCTACATGGATTTCACCTGAAAATCCATCGGGATAGAGCTTTAAGCGCTTATTCAGCAAATAGAAGCAGGTATTGGTCACAGGATAGCCCGCTGGCGCGGCGGCCTGATTTGCCTCTGGCGGTTCTTCGTTAAAATCGTGCGCCAGCGGCCCGGCGCAGGCCGGTATGCTGAAGGCAGTGGAGATGGGAATACTGGGATAACGAGCCAGCCAGGAAGCAACCAGGGACACATCAGGAATGGCGTTTACCATAACCCAGCGCAGGCTTTTTAAATCCCAGCTAGGGAGATCGGCATGGGCCAGAGCCTTTAGGGTTTCAGGTTGAAGATCGAAAACCGTAACGCCACGCTTTACAGACTCGTCCAACAAAGCTTGGGGTTGTTTAAACGTTTCTTCGTCAAAGACATGCAGCTGACCGCCCGAGATCAGCACATCGAACCACATAAACATTTGGGTGCCATCCACCCCATCGCCTCGAAGCACTCGATCCGATGGTGTGAGCTTCATGTCTCGCACGCGCGCATGCATCCCGTTGGAAAGTCCTTCACAAGTGAGCAACGCGGCCTCTTCCCCAGCATAATTCAAGATCGCCAGACCATTGGGCTGATATGAATAGGGTAGATTCTCCACATCCTCGTCGGTTGCCATTATTTGCAACTTCTGAATAACCGGCTTCGCAGGAATGAGCGCAATAGCTTCTGAAACAAGGGGTTCCATTTGTTCTGAGTACATGACCGCCTGAACCTTTGCGGACGTTAAAAGTTGGGCGATCTGTTTTGTTGACTGATTGCAATCGGGCAACGTCACGGCCCCGCCCGCCTTGAAAACAGCCAGGATTCCTGCGAGGGTCTCAGTGACATGGGTGGAAAAAATAGCGACTACTTTTTCGCATCCCACTCCCGAGTCAACCAGTTGCCTTCCCAGGACATTGGCGGAGTTGTTTAGCTGAGCATAAGTAACTTTGCGGCCATGATCTTGGATAGCAAGATCATGGGTCCTCAACTCCGATTGGAGCTGGAACAGCTCGTGGATCATAAGGTCTCGCTTCAATGAGACAAGCGCTTCCACGGCTGCGGCGTGGCCAAATCCAGGCTTCATATATCCCTGTATTCTACCCAACAATTCCTGGCCGGCAGGGTTGTCAGATCGCGTATCGTTGTTGGCGAGAAGAAGGCGGAGTTTTTCCTCTTCCGTCAGGACCGGCAAATTATCTATGGCCGCCTTGGGTTCGGCCAGGATGCTTTCCAGCAGAATCTTGAAGTGATTGGCCATTCTTGCGACAATCGCTTTGTCAAACAAGCCCTGACGATATTCAAAACAAGCCGTATTGCCCGTCCGCCCAAGGACAATCTCAAGATTGAGATCGCCCAAGCTTCTGGAAGCAGAGCGGTCAACAAAGACCAGGCTCTGATAGAAGCCATGCTCGCCCCCTGATGTTTGGTTGCTGGAAGCTTGATCTCTGAAAAGGAAGTTCACCTTGATGGCAGCAGGGTCCAATAGAAGATCATGAACAGGATAACAGGCATGATCTTGTGCTTCGTCCACCATAGCCTGAACCCTGGTCAAGTAAACATGGAAACCGGGGCTCTCGGATATTCGACTCCTCAGCGGAAGGATATCCGCAAAACGACCGAAGACATTTTTAAATTTTGATTCGGGCCGTCCAGCGTAACGCGCGCCCACCAAAAATTCTGTTGCGCCAGAGTATCGGTACAATAAAATGAAGTAAGCCGTTAGTAATAAGGCAAATAAATTGGCATTGCGGTGACGGGCGAAGCCGGTCAATTTCTTCAAAAGAAAATCGTCAAGAGGAAACATATGGGAACCCATAACCCTCTCACTCTGCGCCACATCTCCCAAATGAGCCGGTAGAGACAGACTTGGAATCGGCTTTGAGAGAAAATCGTCCCAAAAAGCCTTATGCCGCTGGCCATTGACGAGTAAGGCTTGCTGCCAATTCACAAAATCGGCATAGGAAGCTTCAATAGCCTTCAGTTGAAGGGAGATGCCCTGTATCATGCACTCATAAATATGGTTAACCTCACTAGCTAAGATCATCATCGAACGTTCATCGCACACAATTTCATGAATATGAACCAGAAGAACCCGTTCAAGAGCAGAACCATGGAGAAGGAAAACTCGCATAAGCGGACCTTTCTTGAGGTTCAGTTTTTGGGAGGTCAATACTCGGATTCTCTTGTCCAAGTCTCTTGTTCTCAGCAAGGAGCAGTCCTCTTCAAAAAATGAGAGATCATTACAGACATTGCTCTTATGATAAAACGACCCCTTTCGGGAACGGACAACCGTGCTCAGAACCGCGCGGCGTCTATAGAATATCTGCAAGGCCAATCGGAGCATTTCCCAGTCCGTTTCAGGTTTCAACCGGAACTGGATAGAGAGCGACCCCATTTTATCCCCTGATTCCAAAAGGGCGCGCTGGCCAAAGGACAGCCCAAATTCATCGGGGAGAACAAGAGGGTCGCCCAATTCAAGAACTTCAGGAGTAGGAACCCAAGCTGATTTTCTTCCGTACACCGGCTGCGGATGCTCTTCATTTTTTAGGGTTTGTCGCTGTGGTTTCAGTATTTCGCCAAACGCAGATGCAATCTGCGGAACAGATTGATCAGCAGGACTCGCCAGCTCCATTAGCTCCTTTTGGAAATTTTCTAAAAACAGTTGCGGTTCGCTAGAGAGGTCCGGCTCCTGGCCAACAGCAACCATCGGCGCGGGCTCACCAGCCGAAGCGCTCGATTCAGACTGCATTCCAATCTCTTGCGATGGCGCATCATTGGAAACACGATCTCCTTCCAGCCAATAACGAGTTCGAGAGAATGGGTAGGCGGGCAAAGCAATGCGCTTTACTTCTCCTGATTTGATCTGCTCAGCGAACATATCAGACATATCCAAACAGGCCCCGGCTGTCCACAGGCGCGCCAATCGTTCCAGATCCTTGATTTTAAATAAGTCCCGCACCATGGCAGAACCCGATGGTCCTTCAACCAGATAGCATAATTCCCTATTCCGCGTCCCATCACCCATCCAGACGCCATCGGCGCTGCTATTGCGCAGCCAGAGGCGCAATTTATTCAAAAAATCTCCGGCGGACGCCGCCTTCACCGCAAGACGATAGGCCATCGCTTCTCTTCCAACGGTAAGAGTAAATGAAACATCCCACAACCGGGGTTCGGGAACAGCGTCCAACCAATCCACCATTCGAGCAACGATTTCTTTAAGCTGCTTCTCGGAAATCGCAGAAAACACGA
>JBNKOV010000592.1:0-3986 GCA_050294955.1 Holophagae bacterium | reverse complement strand
CATAATCAAGTTGGGGTTACGGCTTATTGACACCTATTTCTCTGCAACTTCTTATTATTTTATTCAGCAAAAGGCCCATTATTCTGTATAATTAGAGAGTTGTATACGCAGGAACCATTAGAGACCGCAAACAGAAGGAGGGCCAACCATAATGGGGAAAAAGTCTGAAACACCCAATAACCCGAGAATACGCCCAATAAGCAGGCGAAATCTTCTCAAGGCGGGCGTCTTGTCTGTTACCGCCGCCACGGTTGCCCGCATTCCACTTTCGGCAGCGGCGAACCCTTTGGGGTTTTGCCCGATCTCCGGTTATACGGGCGATATGGTTCAACTGTTCGGGCCTGATTTTGGCTCAATACCGGCCAATATTTCGGTGAAGCTGGTGAACGGTTCAAGCACGGTGTTCTGTCGGGCCGTCAACATTAATGGAGACGGCGAGTTAAGCGTGGCTCTGGCCGCTGTGCCGCCAGCCATGCAACAATCTCCTTTTAAGGTTACTATGGGTGAGGGTTATTGGAGCATGCCCGCCAACATGCCGTCTCAGCTTACACTCACCGATCCTATTTGCACCTGGCTGGGAAATGGCGGGGCTCAGTTCTTGTCCTACCAGGGGTTTTCCTTTCCCTGGTCCGGTTCCACAGGTTTGGGTTGTTATTCCTATTGGGGATCGCTGGACATGTCGGGCAGGCTTAACGCCGATCTGGTTGTGCCCTTCAATGAGGACTGTTGCCCCATATGCCCGGCGGGATCGCGCCTCACCATGCGCCTTTGCGGCGCAACTGCGGGGGGCGCGTTTGAATTTGAGTATCAGGCCACGCTCATCAGCACGGTTTCTCTGTACACCGATCAAATAGCAGATGCGCTCTGCACCGTATTCACCTCCGCATTTCAGTCCGATTTTGGCGTCTCCATGGATTGCGCCATCACGCCTATCAACGAGACCCGCGTCAATATATCCGTTGGCGCTCCGGGCGCCGCGCCCTTTGTTTCGGGTGGCATGCTTCTGCAGCTCACCCACGACGGCGGCTCCATTGGCCAGGATTCCGTTGACTGCGATTCTCAAATCCCCGACTCCATAGGCGGCTCCATGCCCTGCGATTCCATTGGGCCATCCTGTCCTTCCATTGACGTGGATTTCGTACCCTTTATCTTTAGCTGATGCAGAAATACCTTGGAGGATGCTTTGGGTGGATTAAGTAAAACCGCATCAATAATCGCATGGGGTTGGTTTCTCTTCAGCGGCTGTTTCTGTCTGGCTGTGGACTGCCCGGGGCTGGCCATTACCACGCAACCCCAGTCTCAAGCGGCCTGCGAAGGAGGAAACGCCTCGTTCTCCATAGGGGCTACAGGCGTTGGAACCCTTTCCTACCAATGGCGCAAGGACTGCCAACCACTGGTTGGGGAGACCAGTGCAACCCTGACCTTTGACTTTGTGGAAGTGGCGGATTACGCCACTTATGAATGTGTGGTATCAGACGATTGCGGCGTGCTTACTTCACAAACGGTGTCCCTCACCATGTCGGCTCAGCTTGGGATTTCTCAGCAGCCTGCAGACGCCAGCGCCTGCACTGGTTTTGGAGCGTTCTTTTCTGTAACGGCCACTGGTGACAATTTATCTTACCAATGGCGTCGTGATTGTGTCCCCATTCCCGGCGAAGTGTCCTCCAGCTTGAATATTACTCCCGTGACCCTGGCTGATGAGGCCACCTATGATTGCGTAGTCTACGATGACTGTGGTTCACTTACCACAGAGGCCGCTTCTTTGCAGGTAACCCAGTCTCCGATCATCACAAGCGAGCCCGTAAATGTCACCGTTTGCATTGGGGCCAGCGCCACATTTTCTGTAACCGCCACAGGCGCCGCGCCTCTTGCCTACCAATGGATTAAAGATGGTTTCCCCCTTCCTGGCGCGACCAACGCCTCCCTGACCTTGGACCCAACTGTACTTACAGATTGGGGCAATTATGTGTGTAAGGTTACCAATGGTTGCGATGAAACCTTCTCCAACACAGCGATCTTAACCCTGGAGCTGCCTCCGGAGATATCACAACACCCCGCAGACGCCTTCTTCTGCGATGGTGACAACGCGTCCTTTACCGTAGCTGGAACCAACGTGGACAGTTACCAGTGGCGTAAGGACTGCCAGCCTATTCCTGGAGAAACCAGCGCCACCCTTAACTTGACATCCCTGAGCGCCGCCGATATTGGTTCTTATACTTGCGTACTGACAAATGCCTGCGGTTTCACGACATCTCAGTCAGCCAGTCTTTTGCCAGACCAGCTTTGCGGCATTGGCGATCCCGGCTTGGCGTCCTTTTTACAGACCGGATCCTGGTTCAACGAATTGGGTGATCCCATTCCCATCGACATCAATGGCGACGGGCAATTGTCTCAGAGCGAAGTTCTTGCCGTCACCGGGACCCTGGATTTAAGCGGCCTCCAGTTAACCAGTCTGGCCGGTCTGGAAATCTTCACCAACCTCACGGGTTTGGATTGCTCCAACAACCTGCTGGAGAGCTGGCCAGACCTGAGCGCGTTCATTCACCTCTTGGAATTGGATTTAAGCCAAAATCGTCTGAATCGAGCGGCTTCCAGAGGGGCGATCTTCCCTGCCGGGCTGCAAAGCCTGGCGTTGAACGCCAACGGTTTAAGGGACCTGCCCGATCTCACCCTTTTAAATGATCTCCAAAACCTGTCGGCCGCCTTCAATCTTCTAACTGAGGCGGAAACCCTGGCCGCTCAGAACGCTATCGGCGGCAATGACAACGACACGATCATTTTGCATCATAACCTTTTTGCCCAGCCAACTCGGGGCCTCGATCCTTCCGATTGCAGCGCCATTCAAACCCTATTGGCTCGCGTAAACCTGGCCACTTTCGACTATAACCCCCAGTTCAACTTTTCAACCTTCCCGCAATGGCCTCAAAGCGAGACGGTTCTGGATTTGATAGATGGCCTGGAGGTTGATTTGGTCTGTGGATCGCGTTGATGGATTATTGGCGGGAGAATGCCGAGTTCTTCCGAAAATGGGACCCTTATCTTCTCCGAGAATTAGAAGCGGAGGGCGCTGAAGCTATTATAGAGGAGACTGTTGAAGGTTTTCCTACACTCCGAATTGAAGACCATTTCTTCCACCACCCGGAACGCCCCAAAGAGGAAGCCAGAAACCATATCGGCCAGAATCGTGAAGGACTGAGGCTTCATTTTGGGTTTGGATTGGGTTATTTTTTGGACGCAGAGCAGCCCATTGCGGGGAGCCGCATTCTTATCTACGAGCCCAATCAGGCGTTTGTTAAACAAGCCATGTCTCTGCGCCGTTTTGCCCAGGTTTTTCGCCAGAAGCGAGCTACCTTGTGTTGTAATTTCAGACGTTTCCAATATCTCGCCATCAAATGGCAGGCGGGATCGCAAACCTTTGGCTTCTTTGCAAGTCCCAAACACGCCGCGTGGGATCAGGGCGCATTCCACCAATTTCAAAGGCTGCTCACCAGCCTTAGCAGCCCCAAACCGGCCAGGAAATCGAGCCGACTCTTTCCCCTTATACTGGAAAGCAGCAGGTCTTCCCTACCCTGGCACATTGAGTCAACAGGCTTTGAGGTTATGAGGGGCGAGTTGAAAAACAGGCCCGCAGTCATCGTAGCGGCAGGTCCGTCTCTCAACAAGAACCTGTCTGAGCTACAACCATATAAAACCAAAACATTTATCTTCGCCATTGCCAGAACAGCCAAAGCTCTGGCGGCCCATGACATTTCCCCACATTTCCTAGCCCATGTGGAGGCGCAGGACTATTTTCATCTCATTGAGGGCTGTCCCAACTTGGAGAAAACCGCCTTTTTGCTAGCCGCTCAGGCCCACCCGCGATTTTACACCTACCCCTGCAAGAAGCGATACGTCTTCCAATCCAGAACCAACCCGTTAATTAACAGTTTGGTAGAGCGTTATCCCTTCATGCGGCGGGAACCCATCAAAACGGGAGGCTCGGTTGC
>JBNKOV010000591.1:0-3989 GCA_050294955.1 Holophagae bacterium | reverse complement strand
CACCAGGTCTTCTCATTGACGTAGGCTACAGACATTCATCCCTCCAAAATTCCCATCATGAAAGTCTTCCATAATCGACCTTCCTGTAAGCGCGATTCAGTGGGGAAATGGCTCATAAAAAATGATTTTTTAAATATTTTCCCTAAAAACCGCGTGAAAAGAGGGGTTCGGAGCAGCTTTACGGCCCAGAATCGGGTTTAATCCACCAGCTTCCGCTGCATGGTGATCACGGTAAGGCCGTTCTGGTGTTCGCATTTGAACTGGTCCATAATCTGGTGGATGAGAAACAGGCCAAAGCCCCGTTCCGGCAGATTGGCAATGTCATTGGGATCGAAATCCATGTTCTGGGGTTCTCTCTCCGGGATGGGCGGGCCGCTGTAGAAGATGCTGATTTTCAAAACGTTCTCATCAAAGGCAAGGTCTACGTCTACCCGGTGTCCCTTCTCGCCTTTAAAGGCGTGCTCTGCGATGTTGTTCAACATTTCATCCACGCAAAGCGCGATCTGGTAGCTGGCCATTTCCGATGCCTGGAAGTGGCGACATAGAGCTTTCACGCTAACCGCCACCATGGAGATCTCCGGCAGACCTATTTCAACTTGAAGTTTAAGGGTTTTACCCATGGTCGGCGCTCCGGGGACTGGCCGTAAATTCCATTGCCAGGAGGGAGAAATCATCGTCAAAAGATTTGCCTCGCCACTCAACCAGGTTCTGGTGAATATGATCCAGCGCCTCGGCAAGGGGGAGATGGGCTGCCTTTCGAACCTGGTCCAGCAACCGGTCTATGGAGTAGGATGAGCCCTCTGGATTTTTGCATTCCGTAACGCCGTCGGAGTAGAGATAGGCCCGGTCGCCGGGTTTAAAGGAGAAGCGATAGGCGTCGAAACTGGCGTTGGGGAAATAGCCCATGGGGAAGCCGCCCTCGCCCAGGATGCGGGCCTGTCCATTTTTGGGTGCGAAGATGAGGGGCGGGTGGCCCGCCTGCATGAAGACGACCTCGTTTGAGGCCTGGTTGATCACCCCATAAATCATGGTGAAGGCTCTTGAATTCTCGGTTCTCATTTGGAACATGTTGTTCAAGCTGGCGGCAAGGGACGCGGGGTCCTGAAAATCCAGGAAACCCTCGCTTACGTCGGGGAGAAAGGTTTTGGAGCCAAGTGGTTCAAGGATATGGCTCAGGGTGAAGGAGAACATGGCCGCAGGCAGACCGTGGCCCGCCACATCCAGCAGGTAGAACCCAAGCTTGTCCTCGCTTAAGGGGAAGTAATTGAACATGTCGCCCGCGATGAACTCGCAGGGAATGAACTTGAATTCAAATTGCACATTGCCAATGAGCCTAGAGGATTGGGGCAAGAGCGCTTCGTGAAGCTGGCCCGCGCTTTTCAGGCTCTCCTGAATCACCTTATAGGTCTTGGACAGCTCGGCGTGGGTCTTGCTCAATTCGTTGTGGGCCTTGGAAAGCGCGTCGTTGCGCTCCACCAGGATCTTCTCGTAGTTCAAGATCCTCTCGGCGGTGTGCAGGCGCGCCCTGAGTTCGGGGATGTCGGACGGCTTGTTCATGAAGTCGTCGGCGCCCGCTTCGATGCCCTCAATGCGACTTTCCCGGCTGCCTTTGATGGTGAGCAGTATGATGTAGATATAGCGGTCGATGCTTTGCTCGGCGCGGATGCGTCGGCACAGCTCCACACCATCCATTTCGGGCATCATCCAGTCGGTGATGACGATGCTCACGGGCTCCTTGTGTAGGATTTCCCAGGCCTCTTTTCCATCCTCGGCGGTGATGACGTCCATACCCAGTTGCGCGAGTTGTTTCTCCAGGAGTTTTCGGGAAAATACGTCGTCTTCGGCGATGAGTATGGTGTGCTTCAACTTTTGGCCTCCAACGGTCTTCAACTTCTTTTATATCATAGAAGCAGGTTGCGTTGGGTCTTTTCTGGCCGCCGCGACCCTTATGCGCTCAAGCATGGTGGATATAGTGGAAGATGCGGGGGCAGCCCTTGCCCTGGCGGCGGTAGCTGGGCAGGCCGGACTGGTAGGTGCATATGGGGATGAGGGCGGTCTGGCCGGTTTTCATGGCCTGTAATTTCTCTTGAACAAAGCCCTTCAGGTTGAAGAGACGTTTGCTGGAGTTGGGGGCGACTTGCTTCAGGTAGGGTTGGATGCTAGGATCTTCCGCCTGCCAGTCCTGGTAGAGATCTTTGTCTACTTCATATTTGTCGCCGGAAATGCAGGGTCCAATAACCGCAAGGCATTGTTGGAGTTGGAAATATTCCTCAAGCCTTTCCACGATCCCGGCCTTTGCGCCGCGCCAACCCGCATGCACCGCGCCCAACCGTTGGCCGTCGGTGACTAAAACGGGCGTGCAATCCGCTGTTTTGATGACCAGGGCGATGTCCGTGCGGTCGGTAATCAGCCCATCGCCTTGAGAGTGGTCCTGGTAGCTGGCGTCGTCGTAAATGATGTCGCTGTGGATCTGTTTTAGGATGCGGATGGGACGGTTCAGGAAATTTTCGAGGTCGGTCTCCAAGGTGCAGCCCATGACAATATTTCCCCAACGGGCGCGCCAGCAGCCGTTTTCCATGGCGTCGTATTTGAATGGGGGCAGTGGGGATTGCGTCATGATTCGGCGGTCCCCACTTCTACGAGTTGCGGGTTCAATGCGTCCATGAGAGCTTGGGGCGACATGCTTACCAGAAATCCCCGTTTGCCTCCGTTGATGTAGATGCGTTCACATTGCGCGATGCGCTTCTCCATGTAAACGGGCATGGTCTTTTTGGTTCCAAAGGGGCTGGTGCCCCCAACCAGATAACCCGAGTGTTTTTGGGCTATTTCAGGTTTGCAAGGCGTAATGGATTTGGCGCCAATGAAGCGGGCGAGGTTTTTGGTGGATACCTCGTGCAGGCCGTCCATGAGTACGATCAGGGGCTGACGTTTATCGTCTTCCATGATCAGGGTTTTCACGACCTGTTCCTCGGGCACGCCCAACTCTCGGGCCGAAACCCGGGTGCCGCCTTTTTCCTCATATTTGTAGAGGTGGGGCTCAAACTGGATCTTTTCTTTGCGTATATGCCGGATGGCGGTGGTTACGGGTACTTTCAATTTTGGCCTCCAAACAGGGTCATTATAGCAACCCGGGTTGGGTTGAGAACCCTAAATCCTGGAAAATTGCGCTTTTGCTCTTGGTCTGTCTACGGGCAGGCGTTGCTTTCTGCTTTTGGGAAAAAGATGAACCGATTTGCCTCCCAATTTCGCATGTGTTTATAGGAGGCGGTTTCCCGTCCTTTTTGGACACAGGAATGGCCCGCAAGTTTTATAATGAATGGATTCAGTGGTTTCTGACAGCGTTCGAAAAAATAAGGAGTGACTTTATGGGGTTCAATCAAGTCTCACACAAAGGTTTGATGCGGTTTCTTTTATCAACAATTTTGCTGGCTCCTGGCTGGTCTCATGGTTTGAGTCAGGGTTCGGTTCTGGTGGATGTGGAAAACCCGACGCTGCAAATTGCGGAGTATTTCGGGGAATCGACGGCCGCCACGGCTCAGGGTCATCTCCTTGTGGGCGCTCCGAGTTATGAGGCGGCAGGGGTTCCGGTTGGCAGGGCCTATCTTCTGGATGGGACAACGGGCAGTGTTTTGATGACTTTGGAGAACCCAACTCCTGAGTTGAATGATCACTTCGGTTATGCTGTTGCGGTGACGCCTGGCGGCGATTTTCTGGTTTCGGATCGCAACGACAATACGGGCGACACCAGCGCGGGCAGCGCCTATCTATTTGACGGCCAAACCGGCGCGCTTTTGCTCACGATTAATAATCCAGCTCCTGGCCTGGCTGAACATTTCGGTTGGTCAGTGGCCGCAACCCCTGATGGACGGCTTATGGTTAGCGCTGCTTGGAATGATACGAGTTACGTTAACTCAGGGACCGTGTATATCTTTGATCCCACCACGGGTGCGTTGCTCCATACCATCGAAAACCCAACTCCGGGATACAAC
>JBNKOV010000590.1:0-3993 GCA_050294955.1 Holophagae bacterium | reverse complement strand
AACCGGCGCGGCCTATGTGCCTTTGGATCCCTCTCACCCCATGGACCGTCTTTCCATGATTGTGGAGGACGCCCGCATTGAGTTGATGCTGGTGGAGGAGACGACAGCCGAGCCTTGGGAAGGCAAGGTGACCCATCTCATGAAATTGGAGTCGGTTGCCGACGAGGTTGAGCTTGCTCTGGCGCCGCCGGACACCGCGCTCTCGTCCTTTAACCTGGCCTATGTCATCTTCACATCCGGCTCCACGGGCAGGCCCAAGGGCGTGGCCATCGCCCATCAGTCCGCCGTGAACTTCATGCTGGGCATGGCCCGGGAGCCGGGCATTCAACCCCACGACATCCTATTGGCCGTCACCACCCTGTCCTTCGACATCTCGGGCCTGGAACTCTATCTGCCCCTGATGGTTGGCGCTTGCGTTGCGCCAGCGGACAAGGAGACGGCGGCGGATCCCAAGCGCCTCGCGGCTGCCCTGGAAGATCGAGAG
The DNA here is from genome assembly GCA_050294955.1 of Holophagae bacterium. Classification (GTDB taxonomy): domain Bacteria; phylum Acidobacteriota; class Holophagae; order Acanthopleuribacterales; family Acanthopleuribacteraceae; genus JBNKOV01. The sequence continues at coordinate 3,509 of JBNKOV010000590.1, read as the reverse complement.
ATCTCCATCATGCAGGCCACGCCCGCGACCTGGCGCATGTTGTTCAGTTCGGGATGGGAAGGCAAAAAGGACCTCAAAGTCCTGTGCGGCGGCGAGGCTCTGCCGGACGATCTGGCCGCCATGCTGGAGGCGGGCTGTTCCGAAGTATGGAACGTCTACGGACCCACCGAAACCACGATCTGGTCCGCCAGAACCCTGGTCCACGCCGAGGAGGGCGTTCACATCGGGCGACCCATAGAGAACACCCTGCTCTACGTGGTGGACGAGAACCTGAAACCCCAGCCCATGGGCGTGCCAGGGGAGCTGTTAATTGGCGGAGAAGGATTGGCGCGGGGCTATTGGAACCGGCCAGACCTCACCTGCGACAAGTTCCTGCCAGACCCCTTCAGCGGCCAAACCGGAGCGCGCATGTACCGAACCGGCGACCTGGTGCGTTACCGCAACGACGGGGCTTTGCAATACCTCAGCCGCATCGACTTCCAGGTGAAAGTGCGGGGATTCCGCATCGAGCTGGGTGAAATCGAAACCGTGCTGCGCGACATCCCCATCGTGAGAGAAGCCGTGGTTGTGGCCCGTCAAGTGCATGGCGAGTATAGACTTGCCGCCTATATGGTGTGCGAGCAGAACCCCAACCTGGCCGAACTGCGGGGCCATCTCGGCGAGATCCTGCCCGCCTACATGATCCCGGCATCCTTCACCTTCCTGGAGACCATGCCGTTGAACCCTGCGGGCAAGATCGACCGCAAGGCCCTGCCGGAGCCCGAGTTCCTGGACGCCACCACGGAATACGTCTTCCCCACAGACGCCGTAGAACAAGCCCTTTGCGAGCTTTGGGCCCAGATGCTGCACGTGCCCCGCGTGGGCATTAACGACAACTTCTTCGAGCTGGGCGGCCACTCCCTGCTTTCCGTCAGGCTCATGAGCGCCATCGCCGACAAGTTCGGCGTGGAACTGCCCATCACCACCCTGTTCCAAAGCGGAACCGTGGCCCAGATCGCCGAAATGTTGCGCAACACCGAAGGCGGCCTGAAAGTCTCGCCCATGGTGGCCATCAAAGAAGAAGGAGAGGGACTGCCCCTGTTCATGCCCCACACCGTCTTGGGCGGCATCATGGGTTACCTCAACATGGCCCCCTACATGAAGCGGCCCATCTACGCCTTCGAGGCGCCGGGCCTGAACCCGGGCGTGCCCCTCATTGGGACCGTAGAGGAGATGGCGGCTTGTTACATCCGTGAAATGAAGACCATCCAGCCCGAGGGACCCTACCTCATTGGCGGGTGGAGCATGGGCGGCATCATCGCCCTGGAAATGGCGCTGCAGTTGACCCAAGCCGGAGAGAAGCTGGCCCACGACCCCTTCATCATCGACACCATCCCCTACCTGGACGCCATGAACGACATGGAGATCATGCGCGGATTCGCATCCGTCCAGGCCGGTCACAATAAGAACTACCTGACTTTTGAGGAGTTGGAGCCCCTGGACGAAGAAGCGAGATTGCAGCTCTTGTTCACCAAGCTGCGCAGAGACGTGCCAGGCATCTCTTTAAATGAAGACTACATGCGCCGATTCTACTACGTCATGAAAAACAACCAGTATGCGGCCCAGACCTACCGGCCCCAATACGACGGCCCGGTCCTGGTCTTCCGTTGCAGGGAGCGCGACATTGCCGCCTTCAACCAGAGATGGACCGAATCCGGCCTGAACCACCGGTACATCGACATCGACGGCAACCACGAAAGCCTCATGCATCCCCCCAACGTAGAGGCCCTTGCCAAAATGATGGACGATTGGGAGGGCGAGAACTAAGAATCATCGCGCCGGAGTGAAGGGACGCCACTCACTCCGGCCCTTGAAAAGAAGCCTATTTCAGGCGCATCGCCTTCAGTTCTTCAAGGGATCCATTAAAGCGGTTCATGTCCACATCGACTTGAATGCCATCCACCTTGCCGGACTGGGACCATTGCCAGAACGTCCATTCCGACCAGTCATCGGGGAGTTGAGGATGCTTGGGGCCGTATTCCGCCAGCCAGAAGGGGTAGGAGCTGAAGCCCGCGAGATATTCCGCAGAGAAGTGCTCGCCTGAATAGATAATCGGCTTCGCGCCGAACTTCTTCTCCACCTCATTGAGGAACGTCTGGAGATCGTCCTTCAAATCCGGCCTGGACTTCTTGGCCAGATCCTCAATATCAACAACCGGAGGCAGATCGCCGGACTGAAGCTTCGCGGCCTGAAAAAAATTATTGGCCTGATCCGTGGGATCGTCGTCCGTCATGTAAAAATGATAGGCCCCAACAATCAGACCGGCCTCCTGAGCCATGCTGTAATTGTCCTTGTATTTGGGGTCTGTAAACGTAATGCCCTGAGTCGCCTTCACAAAAACAAACCCATGACCCGAGGTCTTCACCTGTTCAAAGTCGATTTCGCCCTGATGCGAAGAAACATCAATCCCCATAACCGGTTCCGATTTCTTATCGCTCGCCTTATTCGGCTTCGGTTGTTCACTGCAGCCCATGCTCAAAACCAATAAAAAAATCAATCCAAAATAAGCCCAACATTTTAAAGCCATACTTCAAACTCCTTTCATCGCTATATGATACTTCGACAAAGAGACGAATGACCTTAACATCTGTGATTTTTTTAGGCTTAAAAGAGCCTGGCCCAGACCAACCCGTGGCAATAAAAAAAACACTCGTGGTCAGCCTTGCTCAGAACCGCGCTACGAATTAACAGAACCTGAAAAAAACTGCGCCACAGCGGGACAAGTTTACCCACCACAGCGCCATAGAGACCATGACCCGGAAAAACCCTGCGGGACAGCGCAAAACCAAAACAACCCGAGGAAAGGTTCGCAACCAACGGGGCCAAAGATCCCAAACACAGCGCAACAAATCCCCAACCCGATGCAAAATTGGCGCAACCCGAGGGAATGAAGGCGCAAGGCGAGGGCAGAGAGGCGCAACACAAGGAAAAGCTGACCTGGCCCGGGGAAAACCGCCCAGCAAGCGGGGGAAAATTGGATGAAATAGGGGAAAGTACATTTACGGAGAATTAGGAAAAACGCCATGCGTCGCACAATCAAGCACAACCCAACTAAGGGAAGCAGTTTAGGTTAGTGAGTTGGCCCGTCTTCGGATTCACGATCAATGAATTGAGTAAAAAACAGGTGGTGCAATAGTTCTCGATATTATATAGTGAAAAAACAAAAGGAGAGCGATATGAAAAATCTACGCATTCTTGTTGGATTTTTTCTGATTACCCTGGCTAGCCATCCCACCTTGTCAAATGGAGATTGTTTTGAATGTCTGGCCATTGGTGAAGTTTCCGAATGTGTATGGATGCAGACAGCTAGTTCCGAATGTAAGATAAAATATGTGCATGGAATCAGGTACTGCACCATGAGTCCGGGAACCTGTTGGTGGAACGATAACGAGAATCCTATCCCCTAAAAAGGTTGTATTATGTTTACATGTATTTTGTTCCTTTTGGCGGCCCAATTTCCCTTAGAAAGC
>JBNKOV010000589.1:0-3993 GCA_050294955.1 Holophagae bacterium | reverse complement strand
GGCAAGGCCATTCCATTGGCAAGAGAAGTACTTGCAAAGGCTACCCAAAAGGGCATCAACAACCTGGTAGTCAAGTCGTCGCTGCTCCTGGCGGACCTGGCTTCTCTTAGCGGCCAGCCCGAGGAAGCGGAGCTTTACCTGTTGCCGCTTATCAACAATCACGCCAAATCTTGGAAAACCCAAAACATGCTCTATAGTCGCCTCTGGAAGATTGAGGCTCATAGGGGCAATTATCCGCAAGCAACCGACTATCTACTAAAAACTCAAGCCGTCTTGAAAAAAGGCGACGACCAGCAGGCAATCTCGTATAACTACAATAACCTCGGTAACTTATACGAGCGTCAGGGCGATTATGACCTGGCATGGAAGTACTATGAAGATTCATTGCGCATAAAACGGGACATCAACGATCTGTGGGGGATCGCCTGGACCTTGCGCAATATGATCATCCTGTCCGTCAAGCAAGACAACCTTAAGCAGGCAGAATTGCTAATGGATGAACTGTCAACCATTGATCCGGATTCGTTTCAGACTCAACTGGTTCTCGCTCGTTTTGAGTACGAAAAGGGGCACTTTCAACGAGCAGCCAGCATCCTTACCTCTCATCGCGAAGAGGCTATTGCAACCGGCGTATGGACCACAAGGGAGGAAACTACTTTAAATGCCTATGCCTTGGCTCAGGAAGCAGGCAAGAAACAAAAGCTACCTGAACAGTTTGGCAATTTCTATTAATCCATCCATTTATTATTGCAAAAATCAGCTCGCCTGGGCATTTTGAAGAAAAGCCGGACCCAACTATAACAGTCTAGGGGGGGCCGTTATGAAAAAACTGATCCTTTTTCTCACACTCATCTCAACAACCTTTATCTTAGCTCAACCAATTGATGACCGCAGTCCGTGGGTTCCCCCACCGGACATGTCCAGCTCAAACTTGCCTCAAACCATCGCATCCGGAGTAAACTACTACAGCTTCATTCCGCTGTCATCCGGCGCTGTTCAACTTCGTATTGAAAACCTGACGACCTACCCCAACGACGTTCTTCTGGTTGGAGACGATGGGTCGGGAAACAGGGAAACCCGCATTCTAAAGGTTAAAGCCGAGGGTTTCTTGACCGTTGCCAGAGAAGATCTGGAAAGCTACGATCATATCTACCTGATTTCCATGCAACCATTTTATGCACAATCCGATACGCCTGTATCGGTAATGGGAATAACCACAAGACATTTTACAACCATCACTCCCTCGCGCCACTTAGAACTTCATTTAGTGGAAAATATTCGGGGTAAGGGCTTTATGGTTGGCGTGACTCCAGACTTGGATGTCCACTATCCGGTTTACGGCTTCAAATTCGGATCCTATGATCGAGAAAATAAAACCATAAATCGGGAGAACGGCTCCACCTACGACGTATTGCAACGCTAACCAATAACCCCATAGCTATTTTGGGAAAGCCGCCGTATTCGGCGGCTTTTTTATGCTTTTACGATTCCTTCATCAGGCTGACCGATGCAGGCGACCTATGGAACAAATTTAATTTCATACGCCCAAAGCTGCAAAAATGCGGTATGCTTCCTTCCGAACCAGCAGCCATCTTGATATTCGTTGGCGGGGAATGAGGAAAGCACATGACAGCCCGGGAATTTAGCAACAATATGATTTCTGTAAAGGGCGCCAGCGACCACAATCTTCAGCAGGTGGATGTGGAAATCCCCCACCAAGCCCTGGTTGCCATGACAGGCGTCTCTGGTTCAGGAAAATCGACCCTGGCGTTTGACACGCTGTTCAAAGAAGGTCAAAGGCGATATCTCTCCTCTTTATCAAGCCATGCCCGACTCTTCCTTGCCAAATCAGAGCGGCCCCAGGTGGATCACATAGAAGGACTCGCCCCATCCATTTCTGTTGACCAAAAAGCAGTTGTGCGCAATCCCAGATCCACGGTGGGCACCCTGACCGGAATTTACGATCACCTGAGACTCTTATTCGCCCGAGTTGGCAAAGCGTTTTGTCCGGATTGTCTGTGCGCTCTTCAACCCCAAACGCCTCACGCCATGGCCGAAGACTTGAAAGAACGATTCCCAAACCAATCAGCAACCATCCTTGCGCCGCTGATAAATGGGCGCCGTGGAAGATTTGTTCAATTATTGGAGAAAGCTCAAAAACAGGGCTTTTCTCGCGCAAAGATTAATGGTCGCATGACCCAACTAGACCCTTTGCCAGATTTACCCGAACAAGAACACCACACCATTGAACTTGTAATTGGAGAAACAGGCGCCATCCCACAAGATCAATGGGCCGAACTTATTGAGAGGGCCCTTGAACAAGGCAATGGGGCAGCAGTCGCCTTAACGCCAGATGCTGAACATCGATACAATGTAGATTTGGGATGTCCTTCTTGTGGGAAGGGCCTGGTTGAACGCAGCGCCAGGCTTTTTTCATTCAATAGCCCCATTGGCGCATGTCCCCAATGCAAGGGACTTGGCGTTACGGATTGCATCAACCCAGATCTCATCATAGCAGACGAGAATCGCACTCTTGCGGAAGGTGCGCTAATACCCACAACACCAACGGGATATATCGTTTATTCTCAAGTAACCATCGAAGTCCTGAACCTGGTTTGCGAGGCCCATGGTTTTAATGTTCACATTCCCTGGAAGGACCTGACTCCGGAACAACAAAACATCATATTCAGAGGTTCCCAAAAGATTAAGGTCCCCTTCGGCAAACACCCTCTTGAGAACCGCCTGAAATGGAGCGGCATCACTGCAAAACCCAGAGAGGAAGGCTTTTACAAGGGCATGGTTAACATCATGGAGGAGACTCTCAAGCGCAGTAGGAACAAGAATATTCTTCGTTTCGTAAGTTCTGGACCCTGTAATGCCTGCAAGGGCGCTAGACTTAAACCGCAAGCGCTTTCCATAAAAATAGGTCGCTTTAATATAGCGGATCTCACCACTGTCTCTCTTCGCCAACTCGCCCCTATTCTAAAAAATCTTCAAAATAGCAGCAATACGACAGAAACGATCATAACGCCTGTGCTAAAACGCCTTGAACTGCTTAAACGTCTCGGTTTGGATTATCTCCAACTGAATCGTGAATCAACCTCACTTTCCGGCGGGGAGGCAATGAGAATTCGTTTGGCGACCCAAATAGGCTCACAGCTCAGGGGCGTCCTCTATGTCCTGGATGAACCCTCTCTGGGTCTGCATCGCAGTGATAGAGAACAACTCATGGCGATTCTTAGAGATCTAAGAGATTTAGGTAATAGCGTCATTTGTGTAGAACACGACGCGGAAGCCATGAGGCACAGCGATTGGTTGGTGGATCTTGGACCTGGCGCAGGTCGCCTGGGAGGAAAAATCCTCTTCAATGGCCCACCGCAAGACCTCAAATCAGCCAATTCGGAAAGCAAAACCCGCGACTTCCTTTTGAACCAGGAATCTATTCCAACGCCTAAAAAACGTCGGCTGGGATGCGGCCAAGAATTAATCATTGTAGGAGCTAGAGGGAACAACCTACAGAACGTCAATGTTTCTTTTAAATTAGGCGCCCTAAATCTTGTAACCGGGGTGTCGGGTTCAGGTAAATCCACTCTCATAGACAAAATCCTTGCAAATGCTCTAAAAGAAGGTTCCCCGTCTTCCTCGCCGCTATATGATCGCATCGAGGGATCAGAGGCCATAAAAAAACTCATATATATCGATCAATCTCCCATTGGCCGCACGCCTCGCAGTAATCCTGCAACTTACACAGGCCTGTTCGACCATGTCCGCGGACTATTTGCCGAACTGCCTGAATCCATGGAGAGAAGCTGGAATAAGGGACGCTTTTCATTTAATGTCAAAGGCGGACGTTGCGAGGATTGTCAAGGAGCTGGCGTAAAGGTCATTGGCATGCACAGCCTGGCCGATGTTGAAACGACCTGCCCCACATGCGATGGCAAACGGTTTTCCCGCGAAACCCTGGAAATAAAATATAAGAGCAAATCAATCACT
>JBNKOV010000588.1:0-3994 GCA_050294955.1 Holophagae bacterium | reverse complement strand
CGCGCGAATATCATGCCCGCTTCTTGCAGGTACATGGCGAAGTTTGGCAAGCACTTCTTTGTCTTCGTCAGCAGAACCGCTGTGGAAAGAGAACTCCCCATCAACCTCTTTTTCAAGCATTTTGACCAGGGGATTCAGGCCAGGCGAGGCTTGCACCAGGTCTGACAATTTGGTCGGGCCGGGCGGATCTAGAGACAGAAACTCCCAAATTTTGGAGTTCTGTAAAATGACGCGCTGATCTTGACTGAAGCCCAACAGCCCGCTACTCATAGATTTAAGTGTTTCGTCTAAAATATCAAGCTGCTGCTGGGTTTGGTTTTTGCTTTCTCTAATGCGTTGCTGCATTTTATTAAAGGCCATAACCATTCGGTCCAGTTCATCCTGACGATTGATAACAATGGGGCGATGATCGATGCCCTTGGCCAACCGAGCTGCGCTTCGTGTGATTGCTGAGACGGGTTTTAGATAGCTCTTTGCAAAAAAGCGAGTTAGCAAGGCCATAACAAACATGAGGCCAAAGAGAATGGTAACGCTGAATTCCAATTGTTCTCGCCAACGGTACTTCTGTCTTTGAGAAAAGGGAATCATGGTCATGGCCAGAATGCCTTCCCGATTGTTGTCAAGGGCGACAACACTATAAGCTACCATCAGGTTCCCTCCGGTAGCCAGGGGAACGCGATTCAAAATGTAGGCCTGATTACCCATCAATAACCTACGAGCCAGGTTGTATGACAGGCGTCTGTTTAGCACACCTTGACGGAATGCCTCGGGTTGATTGGTCTGATCGATTGCGCCTGATAAATAGAGACTCAAATCCTCGCCCAGGGTCTGAGAATGGGCTTGAACAGCCCGCAGCGCCTGTACGCCGCCTGCTTGAGGCTCATCACCCTTGTCCACAACAGCTTCCCTGAAAAGATTTTTGGCTGCTAAAATTTTGGATTGGGCCAGGGATTCCTCTTCCCTGCCCTGGTTTCGCTGAATGGATCCAATTAAAAAGAAACCCAATGTTGAGGTGGGCAAGACGCTGCTGAGGAACATAAATCCAGCCATTTTCAGTGCAAAGGAACGCTTCCACCTCGCCACAAAGCCCCTTCCTGGCAACATGCCCAGCAGGGCTGATTTAAGAAGAACCGTAACCGCAAGAAATAATGCAAGATAGCGAACAAAGACCATCTTGAGCGGGGTGGCTTTGTGGGTTATTTTGTAAATATAGCCCCTGTCCTTGAAAAGGAACACTGTATTTCGCCCATCCACGTACCAATAATAGGGTTCTAAAGCAACCCTATTTCGGTCTTCGGGTCCCAGAAAATTCGGCGCCCGCTGATTGTACAGGGGATTGCCCTCTAAGTCATAAACATCCACAAGATAGGCAAAATATGGGCCGGGCGGCGCATTGCCGCGCAATGATCGATCCACGTCCACCCGCCTGAAGCGACGCACAAGAGACAGGTTTTGGAAATCATTTCCCAGAAGAGCTGCGAAATCGTAAGACCCCGAATCTGTCACGAAGGTTTTCCGATAGATCAACCAATTGGGATCTTTTTCGGATTCATGAAATACGCTGATTCGATTCTCAGGCCCCATTAAATAGGGGATTCGATCCAGGGCAATATGCTGATCAACCGAACTGACAACCCGACCATTTGCGTCGGTAAGTCTCAAGGCGAAATCAATTTCATCTTCAAAGAGCCCCGCCTGTTTGGCGAACATCTCCATGATCTGATCATGGGCGCCCTCTTCCAGTTGTTTCTCAAAGCCGGAGAGCCGGAGAATGATGCGGCCCATGCGGAAATGGTTCCTTTCCACCATTAGCGAGATTTCATCCAGGATGTTGTCCCGGATGAATAAGATCTCATTGTGCTGTTCAGCCAGGACAAGATAGGGATAAAACGCCAGAGTGACCAACGCCGCCTTCAAGGTGGGTCTGGCGTTAAAATCTTTAAAAAGCCAAAGTAAGGCGAAGCTGATGACCGCTGGCCACTGCTGCGGCGTCCAAGCAAGAGTGGCGACAGAAAAAGCGGCAATGCTAAGGGCTTTCACAATATAAGGCAGCCTTCTGGCCTGATCCAAAAGGAGGACCGCATAAACGAAAACAGCCAGAAAAGCCACATGGGCCACAAAAGCCCCAGGCGAAGTAAAGGCTTCCAGGGGATGCACAAAAGAAAAGGTATTGGCGTCCTGCAAAAAAATGGGTCCATAGACAAGAATCAACCCAACAGCAAGCGCCAGCGTGACAGCGGCTGCAGCATAATCGCGAACCAGACGCCTGACCAATTGTTTAATCAACATAAAACCATGTGTGGCTGTCAGAAGAAAGTGAAATGGCGAGGACAGTAGATTCTCAAAAACGGAATCGCCAAAAATATAGGAGCTGAAGGTGGTTAAAAAGTCCAATTTGGATGGAATAGGCCAAGCCAGAATCCCCAGAGCGGCAGCATGAACCACCCATTGATATTTGGAGCGAGTCCTTTTGTTGACCCAAAATGCCGCCATCACAAGCAGAAAAGACCAGGAAAGAGCGCCAAGATCCAGCAATAGATTTCGGTCCGGCTCCCGAATAAACAGAAGATCATAAGGAGGCGCTTCCAATCCCAAATCACTGGCCAGTTCAAACAGAAATTCGGAGAGATCCGGCTCTACAACAACGGGCTGAAAATCGCTATTTCCAGCACGTTGCTCACAAAGCCAGGACAATGGATTCTCCTCTGTTTGCTTAGAGAGAACCAAGGCTTCGATAGCCAAATAGCCATCAACCTTTTCGGCCGACGGCAAGGGATGCAGCCGGGTCAAGAACAATCGTCCATCCCTAAACGTCAGCTTGACGCCGCCAGGTCTCAAATCCTTATAATGATCAGAAAAATACGTACCCTTCCAGACAATAGGCGACATGTTCAAATTAAGCAGAGAGACAGAAACAAAAGGTTTAAGCGGCGCCTGATCAAAAAGACCAGCCGCTTCCGGGTTGCCCAGCCTGGGCTCTCTGCTCTGCAAAACGCCAAGCACCCGTTCCATGGATGCAGGACCAAAATAGCGCTCAGGTTCAATGGAATCGGCGAGGCTTTCCACAGGTGGAAGCTCGGGTTCAACCTGCCTGATTTCATAGTGATGAAAAAGCAGGAAGGGTGGAAAAAGGGCCATGGCAATGGCAAGAAAAACATCTCTCCGTCGGCCATTGCCAAACATGGTGAATCCAATACCCAAGGAGAGGATGCCAACCCCAATCACCACCACCGGCGCCGTCCAGGTGACAGCAATTAATTGAAGAAGGAGAATGACAGCCAACTGCATTAGTGAATATCCTGTAGAACCCAGCGATTGACCGCCATTTTGGACGCAGTAATCTTAAAGTGAAACGCAAAGGCCGCCTCGTAAACCCTCTCAGTCCTTTTATCCCTAAGCCTGATATTTAAATACAGCTCCAACCAGCTATAATTCGTATCGCTTTGAAAATTCACGACCTCGGCCGCTACAGGCTCAAAACGATCAAACAATTTGTCAAACCCCATGAGCACTTGAGCGCTGCTTAAATTCCCGTAATCGTGAAGGATAGGCCGTAAATCGGTTTTCACTCTAACCTGTGAGGACAGAAGTTGAGAGAACGCGGCTCGATCTTCATCCAGGAAGATACGCTCCAACTTTGGGAGCCCGGTTTGACCCGTTGATAGCGCAAGCCAGACAAAAAGGATTGTCATGAAGTGGATACTCCCTATCGCATTATCACACAATACCCATCATAAAGGATTTAGAGCCGAGTCACAAACCCCAAACGCAGGCTCTGCCCCATGGTATACTTGATTTTTAGACCATGCAGCAGAAATTGGCTGCAATTTGAGGGCTCCATGCAAATTCACCTGCCATCCTCTTCGAACAATTCAAGTCGGAATTATAAGGTGCGTGAAGACGGACCCGTTGGCCTCATTGAGGGTAAAAGCGGCGTGGCTGTTAAAGTTGGAGACCGAATAGTCGGATTTTCGGAAGATCAGGTCTCCTCGGT
>JBNKOV010000587.1:0-3998 GCA_050294955.1 Holophagae bacterium | reverse complement strand
CGGGCGGTTCCAGAGTGAGGATGACCTCGACGCTAGAATAGAGCTTGCCGTCGTCAGGGAAAGTGACATCTACTTCTTGGACCGCATTGTTAATATGAAAAATAGTGTCTGTAAACACATCCACTGTAAACGTTTGAGACCAACCGGGCAAGACATACAATGTCATAAGGCAGAGCCATGTAAGATTTCTAATTGTTGGCATGCAATCCCCTCTCATTCCATTTGTTAGTTTTAGCCAGCCGAACGGATTGTGCTATTTTTCCCTTATAACCAAATTAAATGATGAGATGTAAAGGTCCGGCAAGATAAGGGCAACTTATTCTAACATACTCTTCTCCCATTTTCAGGAAAATCGCCCTCTTCTTTTTCGGCTTCCTGAAAACTCCTTATAGAGTCATTTCCGGAGGTCCCAGTACGCCAAATCGACTGCATTTCAGCAATTAATGGCGTTGGCAGGGGGCCTGAAGCATTTCGTTTTGGCGTCTAGCATAGGTTTGCGACTTCAAATCTAAATGACATGATTCTTGCTTTAAGATTGAACGGGGCGGACTTCAAAAATCCTTCCGGCGCGACTCCAAAATGCGGGTTGGTTCAGAAAATGCCCCACACCCGCTCGAATTCTGCTATGCTAGCGAGTTTGAGGAGATTTGATGTGGTAGGTATATGGATGAAGAATTGGGTTTTAATTATTGGTTTTCTGGCAGGTGCGGTGAGCTTGCCCATTTTAGGGTCGGGTTTTGGCCTTTACGAGCAGGGCGCGCAAGGCATGGGAAATCTAGGCGCCTATACGGCTCGGGCCGAGGACGCCTCCGCATTATTTCACAATCCGGCTGGTTTAGCTCAATTGGACACTTCGGAGTTCACTCTAAGCATTCGGCCCTTGGGCAGTAGGAGTTTCTACAGCAACCCCGGGCAGTCTACCTGGAAGTCTGATCCTGAAACCAATATTGTTGGCAACATGTTCGGCAGTTTTCGCATGGGGCGATTGGCGTTGGGTGTTGGTTACTATACGTCCCAATATTATAAGGTAGATTGGGTTGAGGAAGATTTTCCCGCCCGGTTCTTAGATAAGCAAAATGAATTTGAAGCAGTCGAGTTTTCAACAGGTCTGGCCTACCGCATCACCGATCGATTCTCCGTTGGCGCAGCTTATCGCTTTGCTCAATTGGACACGCTGCACAGTCGAGTTTTGGCGCTCCCTCTCGGAGCTTCCGATCCTTCGCTCTCCTACGAGGTGCTGGAATCCTATTCCGCAGATGGCGACGGTGGGGGATTTACCATTGGCTTTCAGTACTACCAGAACCGTCGGTTCAGTGTTGGCGCGACCTGGTGGAGCTCAATCGATATCGATCTCGAAGGCGCGAGAAGTTATGAGCTTTACTCCAGATTGAATGATGTTCGCGCTCAGAACGCATTTGCCCAAACGTTTAACGGCGCGCCCCTAACCAGCAGTTTTGAGTTGCCCGAACGAATCGCCATAGGCGTTTCTTCCCGGTTAACTGTTCGAACTCGTTTGGAATTGGACATTTCGCAAGAGAGCTGGTCTTCAAACGTTGCGACCGTTTACAACACGCGGGACAACGATGGCAATGCAGAACAGTTGACAATTCCTCGCAATTGGGATGACAGCTTGACTTTTAGGCTTGCCGGCGACTTCCAACAGCGAAAGGCGCTTCTCTGGCGTGCGGGCATTGCTTCCGTGTCAGGTGTTGTTCCGGGGGAAGCCGTGAGCCCCTACTTTCCTGACCATGATCGGTTCCTGTACAGTTTTGGCGTTTCCTACACCTGGCGGAACAAGTATATTCTGGAAGCAGCCTGGCAATATATCCAAAATCGCGACCGCGACACCCAAAATCAGGAATTTCTCTACAACCCCAATGCTCCGAATAACCTGTCCCCCAATGGTCAAGACGGTCTTTATGAAACGCAACGGTCTCATTTCAACTTTGGTGTTCGCATCAAATTTGGCAAGTCACGAGGTAAGTCTGAATAAAGAAAAGGAATTGGGCATTTGGGTGGGATGATTCCTCTTAATGTAGTAATTTGAAAACCTTGATCTCCCTCTTCTCATCTTCGCAAAAATAAGGTGAGAATGCTTGTTTATCCATTCATTCTATGGCATTCTTTTGTTGCGCGGGTTTTAACCCGCATTCTGCATCCCCAACGGCAGAGGGAAGGGTATAAGCTTTGGCTCTCGACATAATTAAAATCCCCTTTGAGCATGACGATCTTGCCGTTGCGGTGGGGTCCTATTCGGCTCTTGTAAGGTCCAAGGTTCGCCAAGCCATTTCACGAAAAGTGTCCAAGTTCCTGGAAGCAGATTCCATGGAGAGTCTTCTCGTTCAAATCCGTGAACACAGACCAGCCATCATCATTGTGGGTTTCAAACTTTTTATGGATGATGATTTCCCAGGACCCATCTCCAGTATGAGCGCAAAACAACGACCTGAGATTATTCTTACGGCAAGTCAGGCTGAACTGGATGGGGAATTACCATCCAAAGGCGTTGCAGCCGTCCTGCCTCTGCCTTTTATCCCTGAAATGGTTTTGCTTAAAATAAATACAGTTCTTCAACCCAGGAGATCCTGGCGGAAGGAAACCGAAATGGTTTTGCGGCAAATGCGCAAATTTCAAAGGTTTCCTGTTGAGGACGTCACAGTGCATCTGCACAAGCCAATTAATGAAAAAACCACTGTAGTGGATATATCCTATCAGGGCATCAAGATTAAAACCAGCGAAATATACGAAGACCAATTAGGGGCTGAGTTTAGGATGCAGGTCAATTGCGAAGGGTCTTATCTCATCATCAATGGCAAATTGATGTGGCTGAGCAATGGTCAGGCCGGCATTCGGTTTATTGGCAGTCGCCCAGGCAGTTTTAATCGGTTTTTCAACAATATAATGGCCCATGCCTTTTTGACCGGACAGTAGCCACTCCCAGATCGAGAGGGCTTGGGCTTTTGAAGAATAAATTCGGGATAGTCCGGACGGGGGAAGCCCGTCCAGATGTCGGGTGTTGCCTTATTTTCTAAAGCGTTATCTACATTCCTGCGCCTGTGTGTAGACCATGCCCGTGCAATCACAGGACACCAATGTGCCCATGCCCAGAATGTCCCTTTGCTCCCTTTCACACATTGGCTTAGACGTTGTGAAGCTGGTTACTCGAAAATCCTCTAATCGCATCTTCTTCATTTTACTTTTCATAGAAGCCTCCTAAAGATAGGTTTGAAATCTGATCTTGGATCATTTTGCTGCGTGAGGCTTCCCACTCGGAATGTATATAACCGGCAAGGATGTTACAGTCGCTTCCATGGAAGGCATACGACCGTCCGTAGTGGGATGAGACCATGGGGGCTGTCTTCATGGTCGTGGTTGCGTGGTATTGATGAGAAATGAGGTCCCCAAAAATACTTCCTCCTCTGGCATCGATCAGAGGATGCGCTTTCACTCTGGCTGACCGTCCTACTGTTTGGCGTCGACCGAGTAAGTTCAAGAAATAATGAGAAATGCCAATGACTGACATGAGCTCGCCTCATGGCTTGCTGAGGAGCTATAATAAGGATTCCAGGATGAACGGAATCAATGAATAGTTTTTGTTTTTAGTGGTCTGATTTTCATTGGCAGTCAAGACCTGCCGCAGTGTTTAATATTATCATGGTCGCAAACAATTTTCAATCGATGTATTTTCGAGATATATCTTATTACACCATGTTTCTATTTGTCCTTCCTGTCGGGTTCTGTAGGTTCGGTTTGGTTGTCCAGGTTTTGTGATAAATTTTTCCGTAGTTCCAAAAACCCTTTTCAAAGAAGAAGAGATTGGTTTTTTAAAGTTGATCTGGTCTTGATTGACACTGGCTCCTTAGGTTGCCAAAGGACAAGTACTTCAATGACTGCGTGCAAGATCCTTCATCGCTTTCAATGGCTTAATCGCCGCTCCCATGGGGATAATAAATGCTACCCGAGTACACTGAAGACTCCCTTGTAGAACAACCTGCCAT